>CAZGOM010000001.1:0-83208 GCA_964527265.1 uncultured Phycisphaeraceae bacterium
GATTTCGTAGATGGTGGCCATGGCTTCGCTGGGGGTGTGATCCTGGGGGAGGAGGTGGAGGACCATCATGCCGGCGGGTTGGTTTGATTGTACATAGACGAGGATGTGGTTCATGCCTTCGGAGGAGGTGGGGCGGTTGAAGACGCGCGCGCCGGTGCGGTGGCGGTTGAATTTTTCCATGATGTCCCAGAGGGCTGGGTGATCTTTGGCGGGATCGAAGGGGCGGATGATGCCGTTGGCGGCGACGGCGCGGAGTGTGGGTTTGAGGGTGTCGAGGAAGGATTGGGTGGAGGCGCCGGCGTGGATCTCAGGCTGGACGGGGAATTCGATGTAGTTGCGAGGGAAGCGTTCATAGCCGAAGCGGCTGTAGAAGCGGACGAGGCCGCCGAGGCGGGAGATGGGACATTGGGTGTCGTGAAGATGCTTGACGATGTCGGCCATGATGAGAGAGCCGATACCGCCGCCCTGGATGGCGGGTGAGACGCAGACTTCGCCGACATCGGTCCAGCCGATGGGGGAAGATCCGAACCAGACTGCAGAAGGAGAGGCATAGGCGGCGCAGACGACGCGGCCATCCTGGAGGCCGATACGCCAGCGGGAGGCGGTGTGGCGGATGTGGTCGCAGCGTTGGTTGTAGCGGTCGGAGCCGATCGAGGCTGGGCCGAAGGCGTCGAGGGCGGCGGCGATGCCGTGGGCGTCGGAGGGGAGGGCGGAGCGGAAAGTGAGGGTGGGCATGGGTAGAGAGTAACGAATGGTGGGAGAGAAGTGAATTTTTGCCTGGGATTAAGAGGATGGGGATGATTAAGAGAATGGGAGCGGTTGCGATGCAATGTGCTTGAGAAGTGTTTTTCCAGGCCGGAGGATGGTTTGCTTTGATTTTTTCAAGCGATTGTGCGATATGCTGATTGGCTTGTCAGTGGTGAAACATTTCAACCCTAATCAGGAGATATTGTGATGATGCGGAATTCAATGGGAATGGTGGCGGGTACGGCGGCGATCGTGTTCTGCCTGAGCGCGGCGAGCGCGGCGGAGGCGGACAAGAAGCATCCCAAGGAGTTGCATGGGTATTGGGCGGTGCAGAAGATCACGATCGATGGAAAAGAAGATGGTGGGAACCAAGGGGATTACCTGGTATTGCGCGCGGATGGGACGTATCGGAACATCAAGCGAGGACGTAAGCCGGAAGGGCCGTGGGAAGTGAACGCGGAGAACAAATTGGTGATGAAGGTCAAGGATTTGGTGATTCTGAAGGCCGATTGGAAGATTGAAGGGGACAAGCTGACGCTGACGGGGGAATCAGAAGGAGCAAAGCTGGTGATCGAATACAAGAAGACGGCGCTGGAGAAGGATCCCAAGGCGGCGGATGAGAAGTAAGGAAGAATCGCGCTTCATTTGATAGATGAACCCAGGGTTGGGCGTTTGGATGCGCCTCCCCCTGGGTTTTTTATTGGGGATTAGGAGGCGAAAAAGTGCAAGCCAATTTTGATGCGTTGATGGCATTCGACGGCGGCCCTCTCCCGGGGGGGGGAGGGGGCCGTAGGATGCACAGTCTGGATGGATGTCAGGCGGTTTGAGGGGCTTCGGGTTGTAGAGTGAAGTAGAAGGTAGCGCCGGCGTTGGGGGCGGACTCAGCCCAGATTTGGCCGCTGTGGCGCTGGATGATGCGGTGGACGATGGCCAGGCCGATGCCGGTGCCGGGGAAGTCGCTGGCGCGGTGGAGGCGGTTGAAGGCGCCAAAGAGCTGAGAGGCATGTGCCATGTCGAAGCCTGCGCCGTTGTCACGGATGTAGTAGGTGACCTGGCCGGTGTCGTTGGCGGCCGCGCCGAATTCAATGACCGGGCTGTGCTGCTTGGAGGAGAATTTCCATGCGTTGCCGATGAGGTTGACCAGGGCGATATGGATGAGGCTGCGGTCGCAATGGGCGGTGATGCCGGGATCAAAGTTCAGGCGGACGTTGCTGTTGGGGTGGGCCTGGCGGAGATCGGCAACGATGGAGTCGGCGAGCTGGGTGAGATCGACGGGTTCCTTGACCATCTGGTGGTGGGTGAGCTGAGAGAGGCGCAGGAGATCGTCGATGATCTGGCCCATCTTGTCGCAGGAAGTGACGACGCGGTTGATGAGGTCATTGGCGGTTTCATCGAGCTTGGGGCCGTAGTCTTCGGCGAGGATGCGGACAAAGCCGGAAATGCTGCGCAGGGGGGCGCGCAGGTCGTGGGAGACGGAGTAGCTGAAGGCTTCGAGTTCCTTGTTACTGGAGCGGAGGGAGTCGTTTGCGGAGCGGAGGTCGTCCTTGGTGCGGACGAGTTCCTGGTTTCGCTGGATAGCGGTTTCGTAGGTGGAGAGCAGGAGGTTTAAGATTTGGAGGCGGTCGGCGGTGATGAAGTGACGCTGGCCGTTAAAGCTGATTTCAATGCCCATTTCGCCGCGGCCTTTGTCGTACTTGCGCATCTCGTAATTGACGAGGACGAAATGGATGCGGGCCATGAGGTATTGGGTGTCAAAGGGTTTGACGATGAAGTTATCGGCGCGGCATTCCAGGCCGCGGATGACGTCGTAGGGGTCTGAGAGGGTGGTGACGAGGATGACGGGGATGGAGTTGAGCGTGGGGTCACCTTTGATTTGGCGGCAGAGTTCATAGCCGTCCATCTCGGGCATGATGATGTCGGTGATGATGAGGGTTGGGGTGATGATGCGGGCGAGGTTGAGGGCTTTGCGTCCGTTTTCGGCGCAAGTGACCACGCAGCCCTGGCTTTCAAGGATGTGGACGAGTTGCTGGGCCTGGGTGGGGCTGTCCTCGGCGATGAGGATGTGGACGGGCTTACCGAAGAAAAGAGGTGGGTTTGTCATGACGATCATTCCTGAATGGATTGCTGGTTGACGTAGTTGACGAGGGCGTCAGCTATTTTGTCGGAAGGGAGGATGATGGAGGCGGCCTGGAGCTTTGCGGCTTCACCGGGCATGCCGTAGACGACAGAGGATTCCTGATCCTGTGCGATGGTAAAGGCGCCGGCATCGTGCATGCGCTTGAGTTCGAGGGCACCATCACGGCCCATGCCGGTGAGGAGGATGCCGACGGAAGACGGGCCGAAATGATCGGCCATGGAGCGGAAGAGAAAGGCGACGGAGGGGCGGACGCCGGATTCGGGAGGCTGATTGCTCAGGGTGATGCGGCCGTCACGGGTGACGCCCATGTGGGTGTTGTCAGGTGCGATGTAGACGTTTCCGGGCTGAGGGAGCTGGCCGCCCTGGGCGATGTAGACGCGCGGACCGTTGGTCAGTTGAAGCCAGTGTACGAGATTGTCGAGAAAGCCGGGGGCGATGTGCTGGACGACGAGGATGGGGACGGGGAAAGTCTTGGGCAAGGCTGAGAAGATGTCGCGCAGAACCGGGGGGCCGCCGGTGGAGGCGCCAATGGCGACGAAACTGACTTTGTCGGTGCGGTGGGTGCTGGGGCGGCGCGGGACGGCTGGGGGAACGGGAGCGGTCTGGTGACGGCGCCATCGGCGGACGACTTTGACTTCGGACATGAGTTTGACGGTTTGGAGAAGCTGAGCGGAGACGGATGGGAAGTCGGGGGAATCGGGAGAGGTGGGTTTCTGGACGCCGGCGACGGCACCCATTTCGGTGAGGCGGAAGGTGGTGATGGCCTGGCGACCGCCTTCGGCGCAGACGACGATGGGGACGGGCCAGGTTTCCATGATTTGGCGGGTGGTTTCGTAGCCGTCCATGTCGGGCAGCTCAACATCCATGAGGACGACATCCGGCTGGGTGACGGAGAGGAGTGCCATGGCGCGGGGGCCGTTGTCGGCAGTGCCGACGACCAGGATGCGAGGGTCGGATTTGAGGATTTGAGTCAGCAGGGCGCTGAGGCGGGGGTTGCCCTCGACGACGAGCACTTTGACTACGGATTGGTGAGCAGGTGGGTTGGCCATGGCGCCTTCGTGGGTGCTAGGGTGGGTGACGTGGTTTTAGATAAGACGCTTGACGACTTGGAGCAGGTTGCTCTGGTCAAAGCTGCTCTTAACGATGTAGGCATTGGCGCCGGCGTCGATGCCGCGCTCGCGTTCGGCAGGGGATTCCAGTGCGGTGACGAGAATGACGGGGAGGTTTTCGAATCGCGGCTGGGAGCGGATGCGGGCGGTGAGGTCCAGGCCGGTCATGCGGGGCATTTCGATGTCGGAGACGACCAGATCGAAGAGCTCTTCGCGGAGAATGGTGAAGGCGTCGACGCCATCGATGGCGGTGCGGACCTTGTAGCCCGCGCTTTCGAGAATGCCCTTGATGAGCATACGGGAGGTGATGGAGTCCTCGGCGACGAGGATGCGCTTGAAGGAGGTTTCCGGCGGGGCATTCTCCAGGACGATGGGCTCAACGGGGCGTGCGGAGGCGTGGGCGTTGGCCAGGAGTGCATGGGCGTCGAGCACGAGGGCGACGGATCCGGAGCGTACCACGGCAGCTCCGGCGACGTGGCGGACGGAGAGCAGTGGCTTGGGCAGGGGTTTGACCAGCACTTCCTCTTCATGAAGGATTTCATCGACAAGGAAGGCGATCTGCTGCTGGCCAGCAGCGACGACGATGACGGGGAGGAGGGCCTGGTCGCCAGTGGTGTAGGTTTTGGCTTGAACGCCAAGGGCGCTGTCGAGGCGGACGAGGGAAACAGGTTTTGCGTCGAGGGTGATGGTCTGGCGGTTTTCGACGGAGTGGATCTGGCTGGGTTTGATGCGGGTGACGCGCAGGACGTGTGCGGCGGAGATGAGGTGCTGAGCGGGGCCGGCTTTGACGAGAATGCCGCGGAAGGTGGAGAGTGTGGAGGGAAGATGGATTTCGAAGGCGGTGCCTTTGCCGCGCGTGCTGGTGACGTTGATATGGCCGGCGAGAGCGAGGACTTTGGCCTGGACGATGGCCATGCCAAGGCCGCGACCGGAGATGGATGTGATCTTGGGACTTGTGGAGGTGCCCGAGAGGAACATGAGATTGAAGGCCTCGCGGTCGGGCATGGCCTGGGCCTGGGCGAGGGAGAGGTTTCCCACGCGGATGGCGGATTGCTTGAGTGCGTTGACGTTGATGCCTGCACCGTCGTCAGTGATGGTGATGCGCACGGACCCGGAGCCGGTGCGGCCGACGGTGATGTTGATGGTGGCGTAGGGGGGTTTGCCGAGTGTGGCGCGGTCTGCAGGGGTTTCGACGGCATGGTCGACGCAATTGCGCAGGATGTGGATGAAGACGTCTTTGGTTTCTTCAAGGATGCGTTTGTCGATCTGGATGTCTGCGCCCTGGATGTTGAGATGGGCTTCCTTGCCTTGTTCGCTGCAGAGGTCACGGACGATTTTGGGGAAGACATCGGCGATGGTCTGAAAGGGGAGCATGAGGAGCTCTTTGGAATCCCTGAGCAGGTCATCGACGCTGCGGGCGATGTTGTGTCTTTCACGGATGGCGCTCTGGGCCAGGGTGAGGAGGCGTTCCTGCATGGAGCGGATGTAGTCGTGGTTCCAATCCAGGAAGCTGATGAGCTGGGGGGAAACGTGGAGAGGGCCAGAGGCGTCGGTTCCCTGGCGCTGGGTCGCTTGCTGAAGGGCTTTGGCCTGTGCGGAGATCTGGAGCCAGCGCGCGTGCCATTGCTCAAACTGGGCGGCGGCTTCCTGAAGCTCAGCGGCCTGCTGGATGGCGGCATTCTTGATAGAGAGCATGCTCTCGGCGTGGAGAAGGCGGGCGTCGAGCTTGGCGACGGGGATGCGGACGGTTTGCGCTACAGGGGCTGGCTCGGGGCGTGGGGAGGCAGCAATGGTGTCTGGAATGGGGGTGGCGTGGGCCTGCGTCTGCGCCGGGGCGGCGGGTGACGTGGCCGCAGGGGCCGGATGGAGGGGCGGGGCAGGGGTTTGGGGGGTGGGGATGGGCGGCCGGTCGATGGGGGCGAAGCGGGCCGAGGGAGGCGGGGCCGGAGCGGGGTTGGGTGCGCCGGACGGTTTGGAGAGAGTTGGGGCCTCCAGGCGCTGGATCAATTCATCGCGGGCGCGGGTGGAGGAAGGGCTTGGGCCGGTGAGCAGGGAGGTGAGCATGTCCACGGCATGGTGGAGGGTGTCGAAGGCGCGGTGGGTGGGGGTGGTGCGGCGGGTTTTCCAACCGTGGAAGACGCTTTCCATGGATTGGCAGATGGCTTCAATATCGGCCAAAGCGACGGATCGTGCGGCCCCTTTTAAGCTGTGAACACTGCGATAGACATTTTCAACCAGGGCCTGGGGGAGGCTGGCGGCGGGCGCCTTTTCCAGCTCCAGGAGGGTGGAGGAAATGGCATGGATATGCTCACGCGCCTCGGTTTGAAAGGTCTCGCGAAGCTTGGCCATGAAGTTTTCGTCTGGGGTGGGCATGGTGGCCGCCGTGGGGATGCCGATGGGGGTTGATCAGACCTTGTACTTTTTGATGGCCTGGTCGAGCTTCTGGCCCAGGTCCTGGAGGTTATGCGCCGCGGTTTCAAGCTGGCGGGCGCTGTCGGCGTTCTGGGTGCTGGCCTGGCGGATGTTGACCATGGCGCTGGCGACCTGGTCGACTCCGACGAGCTGCTGCTGGCTGGAGGCGGCGATCTGGGTGGCGGCCTGGGCGGCTTCGTTGACGCTGCCGGAGAGCTGATGGATAGCGTCGCCGGCGTCTGTGGATTGCTTGACGCCGTGCGCGACGGCCTTGGTGCCCTGCTCTGTGGCCATGACGGCGGTGCTGGTGGCTTTCTGGATGTCGTTCAGGATGGTGCGGACCTGGTTGGTGGCCTGCTTGGATTGCTCGGCGAGGCTGCGGACTTCCTGTGCGACAACGCCGAAGCCCTTGCCATGGTCGCCCGCTTTGGCGGCTTCGATGGCGGCGTTGACAGCGAGGAGGTTGGACTGGGTGGCCAGGTCTTCAACGGTGGTGATGATCTGTCCGATGGCCTGGGTCTGCTCGCTTAAACGGGCCATGCTGTCTGCGATGGACTCCATCTGCTGGCGGATGCGCTGCATGGCTTCGAGGGTGGTCTGGGTGGCCTTTTGGCCGGAGGCGGTGGCCTGTGCGACGTGGTGCGCGTTGTCGGAGACGAGCTTGGCCTTTTGCGTGGCGACCTGGGCAGTCTGGCGGACTTCCTCGACGGTGGTGGTGGTCTGGGTGACGGCGACGGCGGTTTCAGAGGCGCCGGCGGCGAGCTGGGCGGTGGAGGCGGAGATCTGGCCGGTGGAAGCGGCCAGGACGTTGACGCCTTCGGCAACCTGCATGGTGAGGCGCTGGAGGTTTTCGATCATGGACATGAAGGCGTTGCCCAGCAAGTCTTTGTCGGACTGGGGGGTGACGCGGACGCGGAGGTCGCCGCCGGCGATTTTGCCGGCGACATCGGCCATTCCTGTGAGGGACTGGGACATGCGGTCGAAGGTTTGCGCGAGGGCGCCGACTTCGTCATCCCTGGAGGTGAGGGCCATGCGGGCGCCGAGCTGTCCGCTGGCGATCCTATTGGCGACTTCGGTGATTTCGCGCAAGGGGCCGGCGATGTTGCGGGTGATGACAAAGGCGAGGAAGGCCAGGAGGACCAAGGCGACCGCGGTGCCGCCCATGATGGTCTGATTGCTGTTTTTGGCGGCGTCATCAGCCTTTTTGGAGCGGTCGGCAAGGAGGCTGAGTTCCACATCCTGAATTTCCTTAATCTTGTCGCGGATGACGTCCATTTCTTTTTTGCCTGCGCCATCCATGACCCATTTGCGGCTGGCCTCATGGCCTTGGCTTTCCTGAATGCTGACGCCTTCCTTAAGGGTGAGGATTCGTGCGTCAATGAGGAGCCTGAGCTTCCTGATACGGCCATTTTGTTCAGGATTGTCGGAGGTGAGGGATTCAAGGTCATCAAGATCCTTGATGACGGCGATGTTGCCGTCTTGATAGGGCTTGAGGTAGGACTTATCACCGGTGATGATGTAACCGCGCTGCCCGGTTTCCGAATCGGTGAGGGCTTGGAGAACATCCCCCAGCCTGTCGAGCACTTTATGGGTATGAGTCACCCACCCAGCGGTCTGGGTGAGGATGCTGGTGCTGCTTAAGGCGACCGCGCCGATGACCACAAGGATGACGAGGGCGACGGCGAACCCTGCTGCGATTTTTGCTCCGACTGTCCATTTCATAATAGAAGACTCCGTTGTTGTGTTTGTAATGCCTTGTCGCCAGTGGTTTTAGGAAATAGGGTTCTGGTCGACGATAATCCTGGCACTGGCCAGGAGTTTGGGCACATCAAGCACGACGACATGGTCGGACGTGACGCCTTTGAGATACTCTGCGCGGATTTCAGTGAGAGTGGGGAGGGAGGGCTGAAGGTCGTCGGGAGAGACGCTCTTCATGCCGACGACGGTGTCGGCGAGGATGCCCAGGTCGATGCCGCCTTGGCGGACGATGATGGCGGCGTGGAGATCGGTGATGCCTTGGGAGGGGAGGTCGAAGAAGGCTTTGATGTCGATGACGCAGACGAACTGGCCACGCACGTTGATGATGCCCAAAACAAAGGGGGGCGTGCCGGGCAGGGAGGTGAGCTGATGCAGGCGGCAGACTTCGCGGACATATTCCTGTTCGACGGCGTAGCGTTCCTTGGCGAGGCTGAACTCAATGAGGGGGATGTGCTTTGATTCACGGGTGGCGTCGTGGGGAGGCTTGGCCAGTTCAAGGGCGCGGGCCTTGAGAATGTCGAGCGTGCGGTCGGGCTGGGGAGAGGTGGTCATGATTTGGCCTCCTGCTGGAGGGTGTCTGCGGCGATCTGGAGGAGGCGCTGGGCGGTCATGCCGTCGGATTCGGGAATGATGTCGGTGGGTTGGCTGGCGGCCAGAAGCGCAGCGACGTTGGCCATGTGTTTTTGCGCCTCGCGGGGGCGGCGGCTGTTCTGGTTGATGGAAGCGAGGGTGAAGTGGGCCATGACAAAATCTGGCTGAAGGTAGAGGACGGTGCGGAGAGAGGCTGCTGCGTCGGCGGATTGTCCTGTTTCCATAAGGATAATGGCGCGCATGTAATGGCTTAAGGGGTTGGATTTATCAACGGCGATCCATTGGTCGCAGGCTTTGAGGGCTTCGGGAAGACGGCCCTGATTGGCCAGGTCGCGGGCGTTTTGTGCAAGGGCGGCGTAGGCGGCGGAGGGAACGGATGTGGCCGGGTCGTGTTTGGGTATCGGAGGCGTTACGGCCGATGCGCGGGGGGGGTAGATGCGCGGTGGCGGCTGAGTGGTATGAAAGCGGGGCGGCGGCGGGGCAAGGTGGGCTGGCACGGGTTCTGAGGGTTCTTCGTTGGTTTTGCGGTAGACCACACCTCCGGGGAGGCGTGAACGTTTGTATTCGGTGGGGAAATTGCGCGGGCTGTCATTGGGCCCGACGATGAGCCAGCCGCCGTCGGCCTGCGTTCGGCAGAATTTTTGAAGGGTTTTGGTGGCCTGGTCATCGCTGAAATACATGAGGACGTTTCCGCAGAAGATGACATCCATGGCGGCGGTGAGGGGCGAGTAGGTTTCTTCGGCGAGATTGAGTTGGGTGAACTGGACGGCTTGTTTAACGTGCGGCTGGATTTCCCAGCGTCCATCGGGGGTGGGTTTGAAGAATTCACTTTTGAGCCAGACGGGTGCGCCGCGAAACGACCACTCGCCGTAGACGCCTTCGCGGGCCTTGTGGAGATTGTGAGGATTTAGATCAGTGCCCAGGATGGTCAAGTCCCATGCGCGCCAGTCAGGGATGGTGCGCATGAGCGTGATAGCGATGGAGTACGCTTCTTCGCCGGTGCAGCAGGCGGCGCTCCAAAGGCGGATTTTGTTGCCGGCGGTGCGGCGTGCCTGGATGAGGGGGGGAAGGATGTCGGCGGCGAGGGCGTCGAGGCAGGCGGTTTCGCGAAAGAAATAAGTTTCGGGCACAGTGAGGCGCTGGGCGAGAAGCTCCAAGCGGCGGGGGGTCATGGGCTGGTTGATGAGGGAGCGGATGCAGGCCTGGGAATCATCAAAACTCAGATCATTGGTAAGAGCATCAACGGCGCGCTTGAGTTCAACGCGGCGTGCGGGGCCAAAGGATAGCCCGATGGTTCGCGTGATGAACTCACCGAAGGCGGTCAGCGCCGGATCATGGAGCAGCAGGTCAGGCAATGGGCTGCCTCGCGATGGCCCTCTCGAGCTGTTGTTCCTCTTCCTTGGAGAGGACGGCGCCAAGGTCGTAGATCAGGACGAGGCCTTCACCGGTTTGAAGGGCCCCGGTGAGGTTGCCCACGGGAATGATGGCTTTGTCTACGTCGGCCAGGTCGCTGGCGGGACGCTGGATGATGCCTCTGATGTCATCGACAAGAAGGGCGACGGTGCGGTTCTGTGACGTGGTAATGACAAAACGGTCGCTGAGGCCCAGGGGTTTATCCGGGAGGCCGAAGCGTTTGCGAAGACTGAGGGCGGGGATGACATTGCCCTGAAGGTTGATGGCGCCGAGGATGACGTCGGGGGCACCAGGAAGCGGAGTGACATGGACAGCGTGGACGACCCGGGTCACGTGGTGGAGGTCGACACCGTATTGATGTTGGGCTAGCAGAACCACCAGAAGGCGTGTGGTGACCTGGTTCATAGGTCCTCGGTTGAGCTGAGCTTTGGGTTTGCGTAGTTTGCGAAATGTCCGGATGGGAATCGGTCCCTGGAAAGTGGACAAGTGTGATTCTAATCAACAGTTACCACGAAATGCCACTAAATTCACAACTTTATTGTTGACATCAAAAAAAGCAGCGAGTGAGTGTTATGATCGAACTAAGTCGTTGATATTTGTCTTGACGGTGTCCGACTTGGCCGCATTATTTACTTAGAGGCTTGAGAATGTCTTATCGTGGATGGCCCACGATGGTTCGGTTTTGGTGCGTGGTATCTGAGCCATATGTCTTTGAGAACGAAATCGGTTTTAGTAGAACGTATGACGAAGGTACGCGCACTGAACATTGTCCAGAAAGGCTTGTGAAGCCATGTCTTTTTCCGGATCAACCCCTGATTTCCGTGCACTGTTTGAATCGTTGCCGGGTTGTTGCGTGGGCGTGGCGAGAGATCTGAAAGTGGTTGCGGTGAGCGATGGATGGCTTGCTTTTACAAAGACATCGCGTCCGGAAGTGGTGGGGCGGTCATTGCTGGAGGCGTATGAAGGCAGGGCGGAGAAAGGCATTACAGAATTTGTCAACATTTTGGGCGCATCGCTCAGCAACGTATTTCATTGTGGCGTGCCGGAAAGCCTGACAGCGCATTGGGAAGGCTTTCCATTTGAAGGGCATGGGGCCAGGGTGTGGAAATCTGAACAGGCTCCGGTTTTTGGTGCGGGGGGTGAAGTGATGTATGTCGTTCATCAGTTGCGGGAGGAGGAAAGGGATTCTGGTGCTGCAACAGAGAGTGATACGCAAAAGCAACTTCGAGAGTTAAAAGAGCGATTGGAGCAGTCCAATGAGGAGTTGCGGTCACTGAGTTATTCAGTGTCGCACGACTTACGCGCACCACTGCGGGCTATTGACGGATGGAGCCAGGTGTTGAAGGAAGACTATCTCAATGTCCTGGATGAACAGGGAGTCGAGTACTTATCGGTGGTATGCGAGGAATGTGGGCGGATGGCGCAGATGATCGATGATGTGGTCAGATTATCGCGCGTTGCGGGGAGTCTAGTTGAAATCAGGGAGTTGGATTTCTCGCCATTGGCGGAGAACGTTGTGGTTCATATTCGCCAGAAGTATCCCGACAGAGAAGTTCAGTGCGAAGTGGCCGCCGGGATGAAAGTGAACGCGGACGAGGGGCTGCTTGAGAAGCTGTTGATGGAGTTGGTGGATAATGCGTGGAAATTTTCCGATAAGCAGGCTGAGGCCAAAGTTTCAGTGGGACAGATAGAACAAGAGGGGGAAACAGTGTTCTTCGTGCGGGACAATGGCGTAGGCTTCGATATGGAGTATGCGGACAAATTATTTTCGCCTTTTCAGAAAATGCATCGTGTGTCGGACTACCCCGGGAGTGGTGTGGGACTGGCGCTGGTGCGCCGGGTCGTCCGGATGCACATGGGACGGATCTGGGTGGAATCCAGTGTTAACCAGGGCACCACATTTTTTTTCACCCTGAAAGTGAAGTCATGAGGAACGACACAATTTTCCTGATTGAAGACAACCCCAATGACGTGGCCCTGACCCGGCGCGCGCTCAAGAAGAGCGGCATGGCCAATCCTCTGGTGGTGGCGGAGGACGGGCAGGAAGCCCTGGATTATCTTTTTGGCACAGGGGCTCATGCGGGAAGGAATCCTTCGGATGTCCCGGCGTTGATTCTGCTGGATTTGAAGTTGCCCAAGATCAATGGGCTGGAAATTCTCAAAAAGATCAGGGCGGATCCGCGGACGCGGCGCGCGCCGGTGGTGATCATGACATCTTCCAATCAGGAAGAGGACCGGGCGGCGGGATATGACATCGGCGCCAACAGCTATATCCGCAAGCCGGTGAGCTTCGAGCAATTCGTGGGGGCGATTTCACAGTTAGGGATCTATTGGCTGCTGCTCAATGAAGAGCCGCCGAAAGTGAAGCCAGGATGACAAACGAGCCATTGCGCGTGCTTTTGGTTGAAGACTCCAAGACGGATGCTGCGCTGACGCTGCGGCAACTGGAGAAGGCAGGGTACAAACTGCATTGGCGGCGAGTGGAGACTGCCAATGACATGTACAACGCACTTCAGGAGGAGACGTGGGATCTGGTGATCTGCGATTTTCAATTGCCGCAGTTCAACGCGCCTGCGGCATTGACGACGCTCAAGAAGACGAAACTGGATATTCCGTTCATCGTGGTATCCGGGTCGATCGGGGAAGAGAACGCGGTGATCATGATGCGGGTGGGGGCCAATGATTACCTGATGAAGAACAACATGGCGCGTCTGGCGCCGGCGGTGAGCCGGGAATTGACGGAGGCGCGAAATCGGCGCGAACACCGGCGGGCGCAGGCTGCGCTGCAGGAGAGCGAAGAGCGTTGGAAATTCGCCTTGGAGTGCGCCGGTGATGGTGTGTGGGACTGGGACATGGAGAAGGGGGAGGCAGCCTATTCCCGACGATGGCGGGAGATGCTCGGGTATGGGGAAGGGGAACCGGGAACGACGATCATGGAGTGGTCGAAACTGGTGCATCCGGATGACCTCCAGGATGTGATGACGGCCCTGGAACTGCACACGGAGGGGGAAGTTCCACAGTATTCATGTGAGATGCGAATGCTGTGCAAGGATGGACGCTACAAGTGGGTGCTTGCGCGAGGGATGGTGATCGCGAAAGATGCGACAGGTAAAGCGATACGTATTCTGGGCACGCACACGGATATCACCGATCGCAAGGAAGCTGAGGCGACAAAACAGGAAAACGAAGAGCGTTTCCGCAGGCAGGCACAGATCCAGCTTGCGATTCTCGACGCGCTGCCGGCGAACATCGTGCTGCTGGATTCAACGGGCGTGATCGCGGCGGTCAATAACGCATGGAAGCGATTTGTAGGGATGGGCTTTCTTGAGCAGCACCAATACGGGGAAGGCGATAATTACCTGGAGGCGTGCGACACGGCGGTGGGCGACTCGGCTCAGGTGGCGGCGGAAGCGGCGGCAGGTATTCGCGGCGTGCTCAGGGGTTTCAGGACAGAGTATGCCCTGGAATACACGCATGTATCTGAAGGACAGCAACAGTGGTTCCGGTTGATCGCCACGCCGCTGCACCAGGATCGCCTTGATGGGGCGGTGGTGATGCATGTGGACATCACAGAACGGAAATTGGCCGAGGAAGGACGCCGCCACCGGGAAAAGCTGGAGCACTCCCTGAACCTTGCGATGCAGGTGCAGCAGAGCCTGCTGCCGGCGCAAGACCCGGCGGTATCGCACCTGGAGGCGGTGGGCAGGAGCACGTATTGCGATGCGACGGGCGGGGATTATTACGACTTCATCGACGTGAAATCGATCAGTCGAGCGGGGCTGTTTGTGGCGGTGGGGGATGTGTCTGGCCACGGCGTGGCGGCGGCGCTCCTGATGGCTACGGCGCGGGCCGTGCTGCATGCCAACTGCGATCTGGTGAACCAGCTTTCAAGTCTGATGGCGCGGATTAACGTCGTCCTTTCCAAAGACACGCGGCATGGACGGTTCATGACCCTGGTGCTTGTCTCGCTGGATCCGGAGGCCGGGAGCCTGCGGTGGGTTTCCGCGGGTCACGATCCGCCGTTTGTGTTCCATGCGGCAACGCAGGAATTCGAAGAGCTTACAGAGACCGACCTGGTCCTGGGGATCGACCCGGAAACGACGTACGCGGAATATACGCGGATGGGTATCGCACCGGGTGACCTGATCTTCATCGGGACCGACGGCATCTGGGAGATGCGCGATGAAGCCGGCAAGCAGTTCGGCAAGGAGCGCCTGCGCCAGATCCTGCGGCTTCATCATCACCAATCGGCCTACAAGATCGCCGATACGCTGGATGCGAAGCTCGTGGAGCACCGGGGGAACGCCCCGGCTCAAGACGATGTGACGTATGTGGTCATCAAAGTGATGGACCGACCCGGGAAACTGGAGATCGGCAGCGGCGGGGACAGCGGAGTCATTGAAGGAGGAGCGATTTAGTAGGATGGGCCTTTGGATTCTGGGTCATAAGTTCTGAGTGTTGGGTTCTGAGTATTGAGCAAGAAGCGTGTGGCAAGTGGCACAGCCCACCTTCGGGCGGGCTGTATCACTTATGCATTTGCCGTCAGGTCAGAGGTCGATGTGGACGTGATGGTCTTTCTGGTCGTCGATCAGGGTGAGATGGGGGGTGTCGATGCTTTGCCCGTCGAGGGTGATGCGGGGAGGCTGCGCAACACCGGTGATGTGGAAGTGGAGATGGTAGGTGGTGGTGCGGAAGCGATAGTGGATTTTAAAGTTTTTCCAGTCCGGGGGGAGGCATGGGTTGAAGGTGAGGCGATTGATTGTGAGGGTGATGCCGAGCATGGATTCAAGCATGAGGCGGTACATCCAGCCGGCGGAGCCGGTGTACCAGCTCCATCCGCCGCGGCCGGCGTGTTTGGGATTGGTATAGATGTCGGCGGCGATGACGTAGGGTTCGATCTTATAGAGCGAGGCGTCTTCATGTGTCTTGGCGTGATAGATGGGGTTGATGCGGTGGAAAGCGTCCCAGAGGCGGGTCTTATCGCCGAGTTTGGCGAAGGCCATGGCGGCCCAGATGGCGGCATGGGTGTACTGGCCGCCGTTTTCGCGGACGCCGGGGACGTACCCCTTGATGTAGCCGGGGTCCTGGGATGATTGATCAAAAGCCGGATCGAACAGCTTGATGACGTTGAGATCGGGGGGCATGAGGTGTTGGGCGACGGATTCCATCCCCTGGGCGGCCTTTTGGGGATCCGCGGCGCCGGAGAGGACGGCCCAGCTTTGCGCAATGGAGTCGATTTTGCATTCGACGTTTTCATGGCTGCCCATGGGGGAACCGTCGTCGAAGAAGGCGCGCTTGTACCAGTTGCCGTCCCAGGCGTTCTTCTCGATGTTGGACTGGAGTGTTTCCATGGACTGTTTGAGGAGGGTGACGGTTTCCTGATCGTTTTTGAGTGTGGCGATCTGGATGAAGGATTTCATGACGTCATAGAGGAAGAAAGCGAGCCAGACGCTTTCGCCCTTACCATGGATTCCGACGCGGTTCATGCCGTCGTTCCAGTCGCCGGCGCCCATGAGGGGCAGGCCATGTGAGCCGAATTTGAGGCCGAACTTGATGGCGCGGACGCAGTGGTCATAGAGGGGGGCCTGTTCGGGAGAGAGTTGGGGGAGGTCGTAATAGGCTTCTTCGTGCTCACGGAGCTGGCGGCCTTGGAGGAAGGGGAGGGATTGGTCGAGGACGCCGGTGTCGCCGGTGGATTGGACGTAGAAAGCGGCGACGAAGGGGAGCCAGAGGTAGTCGTCGGAGAATCGGGTGCGCACGCCGCGCGAGAGCGGGGGATGCCACCAGTGCTGGACGTCGCCTTCCTTGAATTGATGAGAGGCGGAGGCCAGGAGCTGTTCGCGGATGAGCCAGGGAGCGGTGTGGAGTAGGGACATGGTGTCCTGCAACTGATCGCGGAAACCAAAAGCGCCGCCGGATTGATAGAAGCCGGAACGGCCCCAGAGGCGGGCGGAGAGGACCTGGTAGGGCATCCATTGGTTGACGAGGACATCCAAGGCGGGTTCAGGGGTCTGGACCTGAACGGCCGAGAGCATTTTTTTCCAGAATTCCCAGACTTGGCTGAGGGCTTGTTTGGCGGAATCAATGCCGCGGTGGCGAAGGAGGAGTTCCTGGGCATGGCGGAGGTCGTGGCCTGCACCGAGGATGAAGACGGCGTAACGCTCCTGGCGTGGGGGGATGTCGAGGGTGCATTGGAGGCCTGCGCAGGGGTCCGCGGCGGGTCCGGTGCGGTTGGAGAGGCGTTGGCGGGCAAGCGCGGCGGGTTTGGAACGGGAGCCCGGCAGGCCAAAGAACTCGGCACGGTCGCTGGTGGTGGTGCGTTCCGCGCCGTAGCAGTTTGCGAAAGCGGTCCAGCTTGCGAAGTCGGCATTGAATGTGTTTTGGGCGATTAAGGCACCGGTGACGGGATCCAGGCGCGGGATGATGTGGGCGCGGGTTTTATCCCGGGTTTCACCCAGAGTCCAGTCGAAGCAGCCCCAGAGGGAGATGCGCTTGGGTTCGTCCGAGCGATTTTCGAGGCGGAAAAGGATAAATTTCACGGGTGCGTTGTAGGCGACGAAGGCGGTGGTTTCGGAGAAGAGGGAGCCTTCCTGGTGTTCATAGACGGTGTAACCCATGCCGTGGCGGCAGAGGTAGTCACCTTTGCCGGGCGCGGGCTGGGGTGTGGGCGACCAGAAAGCGCCGGTGGATTCATCGCGGAGGTAGAGGGCTTCGCCGGAGGTGTCGGCGATGGGATCGTTGTGCCAGGGTGTGAGGCGAAATTCGTGAGCGTTTTCAAACCAGGTGTAGGCGGAGCCGGATTCGGTGACGACAGAGCCGAAGACGCCATTGGCCAGAACATTTGCCCAAGGTGCGGGCGTGGGTTGGCCAGGCTTGAGGCGGATGACGTATTCTTTGCCGTCGGCGGTGAACCCGCCAAAGCCATTGTCGAAGGCGAGGTCATTGCGCTTGAGTTCTACGGGTGAGTTGTCAAGGCGGGACGAGGTTGCTTCAAAGAGAGGGACGGCAGGTGCGGTGACGCTCTGGCGGCTGGCCTGGTGTTCGAGAGAGCCGGCTTTGTCAGAGAGGGAGACGCGAGCGGTGGCAGCCAGGAGGAGGCGCTGGTCATCTGGGATGATCTGGGCGTTTTTAATGAAAACGCCGCCATTTTTCTCGGCGAGAGGCGCTTCGACGCTGGCGGCCAATTCGCCGGAGGCCTGGGAGAGAAGGTCCTGGCGGTAGCCGCCGGGTTCATCGACGAGAACGATCAGATCACAGAGGAGACCTTTGTGACGCCACCATGCGTGGGCGCGAAGGAGCGTGCGGAACATGGGAATGCCGTCGTGGCTGGAGAGGGTGAAAAGGAGGATGGGAAGATCGCCGGAAATGGCATGACCCCAGAGGGCGTTTTGGCCGAGCTTGTTTTGCGCGGCCAGGCCGGGGCGTGCGCGCAGGACGGGTTGGTTGAAGACCAGGGCGCCGGCGAGGCGGTTGAAGACGAGGATGTCGGCGGGTTGTACGCCGAGTTGCTGCTGGAGGATCTGGGCGTGGGTCCATGCGGCTTCAAAGACGTGGTCGGAAAAACGGCGTTCGGCATAGCGGTTTAGATGGGCGACGGCGGCGTCGCGGGTGGGGGCGATGCCGAGGACGAAATCGAGGTCAATTGCGGTTCCAGCAGGGATTTCCAGGGTTTTTTGGATGGAGAGGACAGGGTCGAGAATGGAGCCGGAAGAGTTGCCTAGATCCTTACGCGGGGCGAGGGCCTGGGGGGTCTTAGAAGCGTGAAGGCGACCTTGAAAAGCGAGGCGGTCGGTTTCTACAGTTGAGGTGTTTTGAAAAGCGGCGGCGGCGGGGTTTGCGATGGTCATTCTGTGGAATAACCAGGGGGGTGTTTCGTCTGAGCCGCGGGGGCGGCGGGTGGCCAGGAGGGCTCCGGAGTCGTCGGGGATGCTGGTTTGGACGAAAAGATTGCTGAAAGCGCGGTGCGCCTGGTCGGCGGATTGGGGGGCGATGACGGGCTCGGTGTAGGTTGTGATGCGAATTCGACGATTTTTGTTGGAAAGGTTGGTGATTCTGACACGGCGGACCTCCAGATCGTCCTGGGGAGAGACGGCGACCTGGGTGTGAACCTCAATGTCGTTGTCGACACGGGTGTATTCGACGCGTCCCTGGGCGAAGACGGTGTGCCAGTATTTGGGGACGGGGCCATTGGGGTGCCAGGTGGTGGGCCAGGTGAGGCCGGAGTCATCGTCGGTGATGTAGGCCCAGAGGCCCTGATCCTGGAAGGTGGGGTCTGCGTTCCAGCGGGTGAGGGCGAGTTCATTGAAGGAGGACTGGCCGGAGCCGGTTTCGGTGAGGACGACGCGGTAGCGGCCGTTACCCAGGAGGGCGACGCGGGGGGATTTGGGGTCGGGGCGGGAGAAAGTCTGGGTGAGGGGTATGTCTTTTTCCTGCTGCGTGTCGGGGGAGTCGGGATGCGCGGGAACAACGGCAGAAGTGCCGGCGGCTTCGCGCAGGGGGCGTGGGGAGCGTTCGTGGAGGAGGGACTCCATGGCTTTGAATTCAGGGATGGCCATGAAGCGGCGCTGCATGGGTTTGCCGCGGAGCGCGGAGACGAAGGCGAGGAGGGCCATGCCGGAGTGGTGGGCCATGTATGAGCTGACGATTTCACAGGTTTTGCCGTCGGGGACGCGGGCGGTGGTGTAGTCGACGGCTTCGTAGAGGCCGTAGGGGCCGACAGCGCCCAGGGCGGCGAGGCGGTGAAGATTGGCGTTGCTGGCGGCAGGATCAAAGAGGAGGGCCATGGCTGTGGCGTAGGGTGCGACGACGCGGTCGTCGGGCAGGGCGCGCTGGAGGCCCAGGGCGGGGACGCCGAAAGCGCGGTATTGATAGTTCATCTGGCTGTCGACAAGGTTGTAGCCGGATTCCGAGACACCCCAGGGGATGCCCCAGGCCTTGGCCTGGGAGATCTGCTCGGCAATGGCGTTCTGGCAGGCTTCATGGAGAAGGGTGCCGGGGAGATCAGGCATGATGAGTGGAGCCATGAGGTATTCAAACATGGACCCGGACCAAGAGATGAGGGAGACACCTTTGCCGGCGGGGGTGATGTTGCGGCCGAGATGGAACCAGTGCTCCAGGGGAACCTGCCCCTGAGCGATGGCCAGGTAGCTGGCGATGCGCGCTTCGGAGGCGAGGAGGTCGTAGAAACCGGGGTCCATGCGGTGCTGATCGGCATGGAAACCGATGGAGAAGAGCTTGCGGTGGTCGTCGAAGAGGAAGGTGAAATCCGCAGTGGAGAGGTGTTCGCACTGGGCTTGGAGGAAGGTGATACGGTCGATGAGTTTGCGGGCGGCTTGAGCGGATTTCAGGGAGGTTTGGATGGCGGTACGGAGCCATGCGGAGAGGAAGGCGGCATTGGGGCCGGATTGGCTTTTTTCGATGAGTACGGAGGCGCATGGGGTGAACAGGTCGTGGAAGGCGGCGACCTGGGTGAGGGTGGGGATAGCGTTTAATGAGGCGAGGATGAGCTGGGCCTGGTGCTGGGGAACGGAGGTTTCCTGCATGAGGGCGGCGAGGCGGGCCAGGTCGGGCTCGGGGAGAGGATCGGCAGGTGCGAGGAGGGCAATGTCGTCAAGAAGAGAGCGGCATTGGTTCTGAAGGTTTTGAATGGCCCATTGAATGTCTTCGCGAGGCATGGAATTGGCCGCATGGGCGGAGGGATTCAAAGCTTGTGAGAGGGTGGACAATTCGGTGAGGAGTGCCTTGGCACCGGCGATGTTTCGCGGGCGGTTGTTCAGGAGAGAGTGCATGCGGGTGAGTGCGGGGTGGAGGTGAGGCAGGGGGGGATTAGGGTGGGTGGTGTCTTCAATGAGAACCAGGACGGTTTCCTGAAGTCCCTGGGCCCAGGTGGCAGGGAGGATGGGGCCGCGGGCGACATCTGCGAGGCCGGAGGAGAGGACCTTGAGTGAGGCGCAGAGGTTGCCGGAGTCGACGGTGGAGACGAACTGGGGGTTCATGGGGGCAAGGGTGCGGGTGTCATACCAGTTGAGGAAATGGCCGCGGACGCGTTCCATCTGACCCATGGTGGTGAGCGTCTGGTCGGTTTTATCGATGAGCGTGGTGGTGGCGAGGTAGCCCATGTCCCAGGCGGCGAGGGCCGAGAGGGCGCCCAGGCCGATGTTGGTGGGAGAGGTGCGCTCGGCGAGCTTGGCGGCGGGGCGCTCCTGGAAGTTATCGGGAGCGAGGGCGTGGGTCTGGTCGTTGGAGAAACGTTCAAAGAAGCGCCAGGTGCGGCGGGCGAGGGTGCCGACGAAGCGGGCCTGGCGGGCGTCGAGCTCGTCCTGGGGGCGTGAGAGGGGCTGGCTGAGCCACCAGGCCAGGATTGGGGCGGTGGCCCAGAGAACGCCAAGGAGGCCTGCGGCGGAAAGGAGACTGTGGCTGTGCCATGCGGCCAGGAGGAGTGCGGCGCCGGCGAGGACGGAGAAGCGCATGGCCCAGAGTGTGCCGTGGAGGGTGGTGGTGACGGCGGCTTCAACCTGGGTGGAGACCTGCCATTCAAGGAGCTTGCGTCCGGAGACGCATTTGCGCCAGACGACTTTGCCGATGGCATCCAGGGCGCAGAAGGCCTCGTGGGGAAGAAGGATGATGCCGAGTGCGATGTGGGCGAGTGAGATGCCCTGACGGCGAAGCGCGGCACCGAGACGGATGACGCGGGCTTCAGCGATGACGGCCTGAACGGCGTTGAGCGCGGGGACCCATGCGACCAAAACGGCGACAAGGACGACCCACCAGCCGGGATCGGGGACGACGAAGGCGATGAGGAAGAGGCAGAGCGTGAGAGCGGGGACGAGACTGCGGCGCAGGTTGTCGAAGACTTTCCAGCGCGAGAGGAGGCTGAGGGGATTTGAGCCGCGGCCGGAATGCGCGGGGACGGTGGGGAGGAGCCATGGGAGGATCTGCCAATCGCCCCGTGTCCAGCGGTGCCGGCGGAGGACGTCGGCGAGGTATCGGCTGGGGGCGTCTTCAAGGAGTTCAACATCGGAGGCGAAGCCGCAGCGGGCAAAGGCGCCTTCGATGAGGTCGTGGCTGAGGATGGCGTTGTCGGGGAAGGATTGGCTGGTGGAGCGGTGGAAGGCTTCGGCATCAAGCGCGCCTTTGCCGATGAAGGAGGCTTCGCCGAAGAGGTCGTGATAGACGTTGGAGACTTCGCGCGTGTAGGGGTCGAGGCCCGCATCCTGGGAGAAGAGGCGGGCGTAGCGTGATTTTCCGGCGCTGGCGAGGTTAACGGAGACGCGCGGCTGGAGGATGCCGTAGCCTTTGATGATGCGGCCGGTGAGGGGGTCGAAGACGGGGCGGTTTAAAGGATGGGCCATGGTGCCGATGAGGCGGGGAACGGATTCGGGTGTGAGCTGTGTATCGGCATCAAGGACGACAATGTGGCGAGAGCCGGGGAGCGTGGTGAAGTTTCCGACGATGGTGGTGAAGGGTGATTTATCGCCGTTTAAGAGGAATTGGTTGAAGTCACCGACTTTGCCGCGCTTACGTTCGCGGCCCATCCAGCAGTTTTCAGAAGGGTTGAAGAGGCGTGGGCGGTGAAAGAGGAAGAAGACGTCTTCGCCGGTGCCGTGGCGCTGGTTCAAGGCCTGGATGCCGGTAATAGCGTCCTTAAGGAGGGGGCCGTCGGCGGGGAGGGCTTCTTGGCAGGCGTCGGGGAAGTCGGAGAGGAGGGCAAAGCGGATGTTGGGATCGGCATTGGAGAGGAACTTGACTTCCAGGCCTTCGAGTGCGTCGGCGATGGCTTTGTGAGAGGAGAGGAACATAGGGATGGCGACGACGGTGCGGTGGTCGTTGGGTACGCCGTGGGAGAAATCCATGCGCGGGAGGGGTTTGGGCCAGACGATGAGGGTGGTGACCCAATTCAAAAGAGAGAGGGCGGATTGGCTGGCGGGAAGAATGGCGAGGGCCATCACGATGAAAATGAGGGAGAACTCAGCCTGGCGGAGGGCGAGGGAGGCGGCGATAAGAGCGACGAGGGTGAGTGTCACCCATAGGGCCCCCAAGGTATAGAGCGGGCCGGAATGGCGTTGAAAGAAGCGGCTGAGATGCTCGCGGAAAGTGGGGCGGTAAGCAATGTGTTTTTCAAGAAGCGGGAGGCCTTCACCCATGAGATACCAGCCGACATGAGTGATGGGGTTGGAAGCGATCTGGGAGGTGGCGTGGCCGGTGTTTAAAGGGGGATTGCGGGCGAAATCGATGGCTTGAAGGGCGACTTCCTGCTGGGATTTGTCGGACCGGCGGGCCATGCGCTCGACGGCATGGCGGTATTGGTCGCGGGTGGTAAAGGCCATTTTGGGGTAGATGCCGGCGGGATCGGTGCGGAGGGCTTCTTCAACGCCGCTGTGCTGTTCGACAAAGGTGGCCCAGTCGATGGCGGAGAGGGTACGGAAGCTGGTGATGCAGTTGGATATGGCAACCTGGTTGGCCGCCATATCCTGGCTTTCCAGGCGCATGGCCTGCTCAAGGGTGAGGGAGCGCTCGGCAAGCTCGTGATCAATCCACGACAGAACAGCGCTTAAACCTGGATGCTGGCTCTGAAGGCGGGAGGTGAGTTCGGTGACGAAGGGCCATGTGAGGACAGGATCGGTACGGGCAAGATCCCCCAGCATGACGATGAGCTGCTTGGGCTTTTCATGGACGACGGCCAGGAAGCGGTCAGCCCAGAGGGTGGCCTTCTGACGCTCGGCGACGCGGGCGGCGATTTTGCGGGAGATGGCGCTCATGCTGGAAATGAGTGCGAGGCGGAGCATGATGGGGATGGCCCACAGCTCGCCGAGGGTGAGCTGTGAGACGGATTGATAGGCCTGGACGAAGCGGGAGAGCTCGTCGAGGTTCAAGCGTGAATCGGTGTGAATGACGAGTTCGGCGGCGAGCTCATAGACGCGGGGGAGGCCGTCGTGGGTGCCATGCAGAGCGCGGGGGAGCTCACGGCTATAGCGGCGGGGGAGGTGTTTGCGGGCGACGGTGATCTGGTCGCGGACGATGAAGTAGTTGTCCAAGAGCCATTCGGCCGCGGGGGAGATACGTGCGCCGGATTCTGAGGCGGCGAGGGTGAGGCGGTACGCACTTTTGATGGCTTGGGCGTTGTTGTCGAGGACATCCAGGAGGCGTTCGGGCGCATTGGCATCAAGTGCGAAGGGATTTGCGGCCAGTGTGTGGGCGTGGCGAAGGATCTGATCGGCACTGAATACGTCATTCTCGACGGGGTGGTCGAAGAAAATGTCGGGTTGAACGGCGTTTACCGTAGGCCGGTTCTTGCGATTCCAGCGTTGCTTGAGATTAGTGATGGGGCTCATGTCCTTACGCTAGGGCATGGCGGGTGACGGTTGCGTCAGGTGAATTACGGGGAAGAGGGTCGGGATAATGCTGAGGAGTACAAAAAAGGGATCGTGTATGGGCATCAGGGAGAGCACAAGGCGGGCGGGAGCGACAGGGTGTTGAAGTGGTTTGATGGATAGACAGTGCCGTTATGTGTCGAGGGAAAAAGTTGAGAGGAGAGAGTGGGAGACTAATGGTCTTTCAAGTTTGAATTGATGAGCAACGAGGAGAAGACAAGACATGCTCACGCAGACGAGAGCATGGCACACAGATGGGCCCGTATCTCATCAAATCTGACTTGAAAGACCACTGGTGCTCGTGTGTTGCAGGGCGGTCTATGACGTATTTGGCGAACTGTATAGGGTTGTCAACAGTGAGCGCGGCTGTATCAGGTCGGCAAGATGAATGCGTCGTGATAGCATTCGTGCTTATATGGCAACAGATGTTGTTCCGCTGAAATTGTTGGTTGTGGACGATCATCGTGATATCCGAGAGATGCTGGTGATGGCGTTTCAATGGCGCGGCCATGCGGTGGTAGCAGCGGAGTCTGTGGCGTCGGCACTGGAAGCGGCGGGAAGAGAGCCGTTTGATGTGGTTGTGAGCGATTGGTCGCTGCCGGATGGGACGGGTGCGGACCTGATGCGGCAATTGAAGGCGCGGCATGGGCTTAAGGGCGTGGTGCTCAGTGCGTATACGGCGCAGCAGATTGGGAGCGAATGGCGGACGGCGGGGTTTACGCGGGTGGTGGCCAAGCATGCGGACCTGGAGAACATCGCCAAGGCGGTGGAAGAGGTGGGCGGGGCGGAGA
This sequence comes from uncultured Phycisphaeraceae bacterium, assembly GCA_964527265.1. GTDB lineage: Bacteria > Planctomycetota > Phycisphaerae > Phycisphaerales > Phycisphaeraceae > CAZGOM01. The sequence goes on from CAZGOM010000001.1 coordinate 24,329, forward strand.
AAACCGAAGGTTAAGCCTCAGGCCGGCGGCGTGTTGATCTGGAGTGCGGGTGGATGTGAACTGGAATCAGTAACCGGAGTGTCGAGATGGAAAGCAAGCAGGACAGGCCGGAGAAGGACGAGAGAAAAACGTTGGACGCGCAGAATTCCGAGGAGGCCAAGCTGCATACGGAAGCGGAACTGAAGCGCGCCAGGGAAGAGGCGAATCAGCAGCGGGAGTGGTTTCGGGTGACGCTGTCGAGCATCGGGGACGCGGTGATAACGACGGACATGCAGGGGCGTGTGACGTTCATCAATCCGGTGGCGGAGCGGATGACTGGATGGAAGCTGGAAGAAGCCGCAGGGCGGATGCTGGAAACGGTGTTTGTGATTGTGAATGAATACACGCTCAAGCCGACGCCCAACCCAATCACACGGGTGCTGGCGGAGGGGATCGTGGTGGGGTTGGCGAACCATACGGCTTTGATCGCCAAGGATGGGACGGTTGTGTCCATTGAGGACAGCGCAGCACCGATCCGGGATTCATCAGGGCAAGTGATGGGTGCGGTGATGGTGTTTCATGACGTATCGGAACGGAGGCGGCAGGAAGAGGTGCTGCGATGGAGTGAAGAACGTTTTCGTGCGATGTTCAACCAGGCGGCGATGGGGATGGCGATTGCGGATCTGGGGGGGAAGCTGGAACTGGTGAATGAGAAGTTTGCGCAGATATTGGGGTATTCACAGGGGGATTTAACGGGGAAGACGGTGCTGGAGCTGACGCATCCGGACGATTTAATGGTGAGCCGAGCGAATATCAGGAGGCTATTGGCGGGAGAGACAACGGAGTATTCATACGAAAAGCGGTTTGTGCGCAAAGATGGGGGAGCGGTCTGGACGCGCACGACTGTGACGATTCTTAAGGATGGGTCGGGCAAGCCGGAGAAATTCATCGGTGTGGTGGAGGATATTTCCGCGCGAAAAGCAGCCGAGCAGGAACTGCAATTGAGTGAGACGCGGCTGAACCTGGCGATGGAAGCGGGGCAGATGGGGGCATGGGAATGGGTGGTGGCACGGGGGAAGGTGACGTGGTCTGCGACGCTGGAAGCGATTCATGGGATGAAGGAAGGGACGTTTGGGGGGACGTTTGAGGATTTCCAACGGGATATGCATCCGGAAGACCGGGAGCTTGTGCTCAACAGCGTGCGGCGATGCCTGGAAGGGACGGGGGATCACCGTGTGGAGTACCGGATCATCAAGCCGGACGGGAAGATGGCTTGGATTGAGGCGCGGGGCAAACTGTTTCGCGATGCGGGGGGGAACCCGGAACGGATGGTGGGGATCTGCATGGACATCACTGCGCGCAAGCGGAGTGAGAACGCATTGCGGGAGAGTGAACAGTTCAACCGCACGATCATCGAGAGCAGCCGGGATTGCATCAAAACGCTGGACCTGGACGGGAAGCTGATCTGGATCAGCGATTCAGGGCGCAGAGTGCTGTGCCTGGATGAGATGGCCCTTGTGGGCATGTCGTGGGTGGATTTATGGGAAGGGGACTACCGCGAGAAGGCGCAAAAAGCACTGAACAACGCACTGGCGGGAGAGTCTGGGGCGTTTGTCGGACGGTTTATGGTGGCCGGAGAGATCAAATGGTTTGACGTGCTGGCGACGCCGATCATGGGGGCCGACGGCAAGCCCGAACGGGTGCTGGTGGTTTCGCGCGATGTGACGGAGCGGACACTGGCGGAGGAGGCGCGCTTCCGATTGGCGGCGCTGGTGGAATCTTCAGAAGACGCGATCGTGAGCAAGACGCTGGAAGGCGTCATTTCCACATGGAACAAGAGCGCGGAACGGATGTTTGGGTATGAAGCAGCGGAGGTGATCGGCAAGCCGGTTTCGATCCTGATTCCCAAGGAGCGGCTTGAAGAGGAACCGGCGATCCTGGAGAAGATTAAGCACGGGATCAAGGTGGAGAGCTATGAGACTGTGCGGAGATGCAAGGATGGACGATTGCTGGATGTTTCGCTGACGGTGTCACCGATCAAGGATGCCGGGGGCGTGATTATCGGGGCATCAAAGATCCTGCGGGACATCACCCAGCGGAAGCGGGACCAGAAGGCGCTGCTGGAGAGCGAACAGCGGTTTCGGATCGCGGCGGATACGGCACCGTTCATGCTTGGATTTGCGGGGCCGGACAGGATGTTCCGATATGTGAACAAGTTCTGGACGGATTTTGTGGGGCAACGGGTGGAAGAACAACTGGCCATGGGTTGGTGCCAAAACGTGCACCCGGACGACATGGAGACATGTTTGAAGTGTTATCACGCGGCGTTTGATTCGCGGAAGCCTTTTGAAACGGAATATCGGGTTGGGCACCAAACGGGGGGGTATCGCTGGATCTCCGTGCGCGGCGTGGCGCGATATGGACCGGCGGGCCAGTTTGAGGGATACATCATCGGATGCACGGACATCCATGACCGGAAGATGGCTTCACAGGAACGCGAGCAACTGCTGGAGGCGGAGCGGTCGGCACGCGCGGAAGCGGAGCGCTTGAATGTGATGAAGGATGAATTCCTGGCGACGCTGTCGCACGAACTGAGGACGCCGCTGAGCGCGATATTGGGTTGGTCACAGCTGCTGATGACGGGGAAGCTGGGGCCGGAAGGGGCGATGCAGGGTTTGGAAACGATCAATCGGAATGCACGTGCGCAGTCACAGTTGATCGAGGATCTGCTGGATATGAGCCGGATTGTTTCGGGGAAGGTGCGGGTGGAAACACAGAAGATCGGGCTGGAGGGGGTGGTGCAGGCGGCGGTGTCTGCGGCGCAGCCATCGGCGCAGGCCAAGGGCGTGGATTTAAAGACAGAACTGGACGCAGACGCGGGGATGGTGTGGGGGGATGCCGAGCGGCTGCAGCAGGTGATGTGGAACCTGGTGTCCAATGCGGTGAAATTCACCCCCAGGGGTGGGAGCATTCAAGTGAAGCTCAGGCGGGTGGGAAGCGATGTGGAACTGACGGTGTCGGATACGGGAATGGGGATTTCGGCGGGGTTTCTGCCATACGTGTTTGACAGATTCCGGCAGGGAGATTCGTCGTCGACGCGCAAGCACGGGGGCCTGGGGCTGGGGCTTTCGATTGTGAAGCACATGGTGGAGCTGCACGGAGGGATGATCCGGGCGAGCAGCGACGGGGAGGGGAAAGGTGCGACATTCACGGTGAGGCTGCCGATGTATAACGGGGAGGAAGGGGAGGGGAATGAATCCGAGGGAGAACAGCGGGAGATCGGCTTAGTGAGAGCTGTGGCGGGGGTATCGCTGGAGGGGGTGAAGGTGCTGGTGGTGGATGATGAGCTGGATGCACGTGAACTGGCGAGGCGGATGCTGATGGAGAGCAAGGCGGAAGTGATTTCCGCGGCAAGCAGCGAGGAGGGATTGAAACTGGTGAAGCAGATGATGCCGCATGTGATCGTGAGCGACATCGGGATGCCTGGGGAAGATGGATATCAATTCATCAAGAAGGTGAGAGGGCTGGAGGATAAGAAACTAGCGGCCATTCCGGCGGTGGCGCTGACGGCCTTCGCAAGAGGGGAGGACTACACACGGGCGATTGAGGCCGGGTATGAAATGCACCTGCGCAAGCCGATCAAGCTGCATGAGCTGGTTTCGGCGGTGGCGAAGCTGTCGGGGCGATTGAAATCCGGGGGTTGAGGCGGGAATCAGGCCAAGGCGGCGATGGCCTTTTCGATAGCGGCGACGCCAGGGAGCTTTTGCTTGAGCGTGAGAAGGGGAGCGAAGAGGTCGCCGTATTTTTTAGTGCGCCTGATGACCTGGGCGGTTTCAAACATAAGAAGGGCTGGATTTTCAGATTTGACCGCTTTTTGCACTTCCTGCCAGGTGACAGGGGTGGAGACGGTGGGGGTTTCACGGGCGCGGAGGGAATAGACGCAGACGGTGGTTTTGTGATCGTCGTTCTGGCTCCAATCGACGAAGACTTTGCCGTTGCGGAGGTTTTTGCGCATGTTGGAAGTGACGAGGGCGGGGAATTTGCCTTCGAGTGAGAGGGCGACGGCGTGGGCGGCGGCCTTGGTTTTGTCGTAGGTGACGGGGGTGTTTAAGGGGATGTAAAGCTGCATGCCTTTGGAGCCGGAAGTTTTGATGAAAGCTTGAAGGTTGAGGGATTTAAAAGCGGCTTTGATGCGGAGCGCGACTTTGGCACAGGCGAGGATGTCCGCGGGGAGGCCTGGGTCAAGATCGAAGGCGAGGGCGGTGGGGCGGGCTGGGGCTTTGGAGGTGTGAAGGAAGGTGTGGAGTTCCAGATCGGCCAAATTGATGGCCCAGACGAGGGAGGGGAGATCGTTTAAGACGCAGTAATCGATCTGGCCTTCTTCCTTGGGGACGGTGGTGGTTTTAATAAAGGCGGGGCGGTGAGTGGGGCAGGATTTTTCATAGAAGAAGAAACCTTCCACGCCGTCGGGATAACGCTTCAGGGTGAGTGCGCGGTCGCGGAGGTGGGGGAGGAGGACATCGGAAACCTGGATGTAATAGTCAATGACCTGACCTTTGGTGAAGCCGGGTTTTGGGTAGAAGATTTTGTCGAGGTTGCTGACGTCGACGGGTGTGCCGTCGATGTCGAGCGTGGATTTTTTGTTCATGTTATTGGCTCATGGATGGGCCTTGGGTTTTTCGCGGATGACCTGGGCAGGATCTTTGTCTTCGCGGAGGCCCAGGAAGACGGGATGGCGAAGCATGCCGTCGCGCGTCCAGGCGGTGAACTTGATCTGGGCGACGAGATCGGGCTTGACCCACTGGCAGCGGGCCATTTCGGCGGCGGTGATGGGGGTGCCGTAGCCGCTGGATTTCTTGACGGGAAGATTGGTGAAAGGACATTTGTCCGTAGCGAGGGCCATGAGTTTTTTATGGAGGGAGGCGAGGGTGGCGTGCGTGAAACCTGTGCCAACTTTGCCGGTGAATTGCCAGCTTTTGCCATTGCGGACACCCAGGAGGAGGGCGCCGAAATGTTTGCGGCCATCGGCGCCGGGCGGGGTGAAGCCGCCGATGACGAATTCCTGTTCGAAGTTCAATTTGAGCTTGACCCAGGCACCGGAACGACGGCCGGTTTCATAGATGGAATCTGGGCGTTTGGCGATGAGGCCTTCGAGACCGAGCTTGCGGGCGTGGGCGAGGAGTTTTTTGGGGTCTTCGTCGAAGGAGTCTGAGAAGCGAATGAGGTCGGGAGCGTTTTTTAGGATCGATTTGAGAAGGTCACGGCGGTGGGTGAGGGGGAGAGGGCGGAGATCCTGTCCGTCGAGCCAGAGGAGGTCGAAGACGTAATAGGAGAGGGGGGGCTTTTCTTCGCCTGATTTTTCGCCGAGCTGATAAGTCTGGAGAGCCTGGAAGGAGGAGTGGCCGTGTTTATCGAGGGCGACGATTTCGCCGTCGAGGACGGCATTCTGAGTTTTCAGCAGGGTGATGGCATCGAAGATTTCAGGGAATTTACTGGCGAAATCTTTGTTGTTGCGGGAGAGGAGGGTGATGTGATCCGCGTTTTTAGAGGCAAGGGCGCGGAAGCCGTCGAATTTGATTTCGTAGAGCCATTTGCCGGCGGGGGGATGGTCGACGAGAAGGGCTTTCATTGGTTCAACGAAGGGGAGGATTTTGGAGGAGCGAGCTTTAGGGGCTGGCTTGGGCTTGGATGGTTTTGCAGGGGATTTTGCCGGGATGGCAGGGTGTGAATCTTTGTTGGTTTCCCAGATGTTGGGCTTGCCTTGGGTGATCTGGGCCATGGTGCGACCGGTGAGGGCGGAGGCATCGTCCTGGGTTTTGGTGAGGGGAGTGATGCTTTGGGCGCTTTTGATAAGGAGCCATTGCTTGGGGTCGGCGAGGCGAACGAGGTGCCATTGGCCGGAGAGTTTTTTGCCGTGGAGGGTGAAGTGGAGTTTGCCGTTTTCGAGTTGCTTGGAGGGGTTGGGCTGGTCGGGTTCAAAGGTGCCTTGATCCCAGACCATGACGGTGCCGCCGCCATACTGGCCTTTGGGGATGGTGCCTTCAAATTGGATGTAGGAGACGGGATGGTCTTCGACGTGGATGGCGAGGCGGCGCTCGCCCTTAGCATAGGGGATGCCTTTGGGGACGGCCCAGGATTTGAGGACGCCGTCGACTTCAAGGCGGAAGTCGTAGTGAAGGTGGGAGGCTGCGTGTTTCTGGATGACAAAGCGGGAGGCGTGGGTTTTCTGAACCTTGCCGGGGGGTTCGGAGGTCTGGGCGAAGTTTCGTTTTTTACGGTAGAGGTAGAGGGGCATGGAAGATGAGGTTTGGGTCTTGGGTGCCGGGTATTGGGAAGAGGCGGATTCAGAGTGGGCTGCGTGTGGTTAATGGGCGCGTGTGGCGGGGCTGCGGGTGGTTGTGCTACGGGTGGTGGGCGCGGGGGGGAGTGATTTGCGGGTTTTGAGGCTTTGCTGGAGGACGGCTACGAGATCGGTGGGGGGCTTGGTTCTGGGAAGTTTTTTGGCGGGAGCGGTTTTTTTATCGGTATGGGAGACTTTTTCCTCGATCATTTTTTCGACGGCGAGGTGGTAATCGTCCTGATAGTCATCGGGGTTCCACTTGGTGGACATGCTGTCGATGAGCTGGAGGGCCATGTTCATTTCAGGCTTGGCGATGGGCCGGGCGGCAGGGGTTTTGAATTCCTCGATGTCTTGAAGCTCGTGGGGGAAATGCATGAGTTCCAGGATGAGGGATTTGCCCTGGGGTTTGATGGCGGCGAGGTATTGGCGGGTCTTGATGACGACTTTGGCGAGGGCGACTTTCTGAGATTTGGCGAGGGCTTCGCAGAGAAGGGCGTAGGCGCGGTCACCGCCTTTGCCGACTTCCATGAAATAGGGTTTGTAGAAGAGCATGGGGTTGAGTTCTTCAAGCTTGACGAAGTGCATGATGTCGACGGTTTGCGTGGCTTCGACGTCGACGCGGGCGAAATCTTCGTCTTTGAGGACGACGAATTTGCCTTTTTCATATTCGTAGCCTTTGACGATCTTGTCCCAGGGGACTTCCTTGCCGTCGGCTTCGGCGACGCGCTTGTAGTTGATGGGGCTCAGGTCCGGGGAGCGGAGGAGGCGGAACTTGAGTTCGTCGTGCGTTGCGGCGGGGTAGAGGGAAATAGGAATGGAGACGAGTCCGAAGCTGATGGAACCTTTCCAGATGGCTCTCATGGGATGCTCCGATCAGGCGGGCGTGTTGGGGCGTGGAGTTTGAGGCGCTAATGGGCGTGGAGGTGGAACCATGCCGCGGCGAGGAAGGTGGAGGTGTCCAGCGCCATGGCGGAGGAGAGGGTGTCGAAGCCTTCAAAGACGACGACGGCCAAGAGAGGGCGCTGGGTGATGGAGAGCAGGTCGAAATTGGGCTCGACAGGGATGGGGGATTTTGCGAGGTTGGGATTCTTGGATTGGGCCAGGTGATAGAGAAAACGGTAGATGAGGGTGCGCTCCTCTTGCATATCCTGGCCGGTGAGCAGGAGCATGGTGCAGAGGCAACGGCCCTGGATGGCGAGGGAGACGAGGCCGATGGAAGGGGTGTCGTGGTGGATGACCAGGCGCCAGTGGCCGGCGGGGTTATCCATGACGCCGCCGCCCTGGGTGAGGAGTTCCTCGAAGTAATCGACCCAGATGGAATCCAAATCCGCGGCACGGAGGCAATCCGTATCGATCACTTTGCCGTTGGTGAGGAAGGTGGCTTCATGGATCGGGATGGATCGTTTATGGGAGCCCATGGTTTGCCTTGGTGGGAGTTAGCGGGCATTTTTCAGCAGGCGGCCAAAGCGGCGGTCCACGGTTCACGACGGGGCGTGGAGAAGGCAGCAGTGACCGGACGGCGTGGAGGTGTGGCAGGGAGGAGAGCCAGCGCCATGGCAGACATCTGCGAAAAGCGGTCGTGGTTGTGTTCGGTTTTGAGCGCCTGCATGGTGATGTGGTCGCTAAGCCAATGGGGGAGACCCGCGGCAAGGGCATGGCGATAGCACTCGACGGCTTTGGCCAGACTGATTTCACATTCGGCCAGGATGGCATAGCGGTCGTGGGTGGCGACGGCGTGTTTGAGGGTGAGCCAGCCACGCATAAGCGGGGGGATGGACCTGGATTGGGTGCGATAGGGAGCGAGGCCGAGGGTGGAGGCGAGGTCTTTGAGATCCTGGACGAATTGAGCATGCTGGCGGCTTTGGGCGACGAGATCCGCGCGGAGGGAGGCATCTTCGACGGCGTAGGCGGCGATCTTAAAGCCGTGCTGGCTGTCTAGATTCAATTCGATGAGGAAATCCAGGGTGTTTTGGACATTCTGAAGGCTTTGCGCGGTGTGGGGCATGGCGTGTCTCGCTTGCTGAGGCCAAGTGGAGTTAAAAAGCAGCCAGAAAAACCCGGCGGGTAAAGAGTCCCCGCCGGGTGTTTGGGTCTATGTGTTTAAAGGTAAAACAAGAGGGGGAAGCGGAGTATCGGGAAATCGCCGATGTGGGGTGTCAGGGGGTTCTCCAAATCAGCGTTTCTCGATCGGGGCGCTGTTGGAAACCCTGTAATATTCGTCGAGGCGGATACGGAGGGTTTCATCGTCCCAGCGGGGCCACTTTTCCTTGTCGAAGCTGGGGGCATTCTTGAGGTATTCCTTGCTGACATCCAGGCAGAACACCTTTTGGTCTGGCTTGCTTTCCAGTGCCCGGACGGGGACGGCGAAGAGCTTATCGCCCTTGCCCAGGAAGCCGCCGTAGGAGAGAGCTGCGTAGTGAACGACACCCGTACGGGGGTTGAAGACGATGTCCTTGATGACGCCGAGGTCTTCATCCTGCTTGTTGACGACTTTGGCGTTGATGACGGCGCTGGCGCGGCGGCTCCAGACCAGGCCGTCCTTCACGGGACCGGACTTGGCGGGAAGTTGCTTGCCGTCTTTGTCGACAGGGACGACGGTTTTCTCGGAACGTTCAACAACGCGGGTTTCAACCTGGCCATCGCTGGTGGTGATGTAAGTCTTGTAGTAAGTATTGATCTGAGTACGGAATTCCGGGTTGCCGGTGTCAGGCCAATTGTCCTGGGTAAAGCCGGGGGCGTTCTTTAAGACATCGTCCGACATGACGAGATACATCTTTTCCGTGTCGTCGATTTTGCGTTGGAATGCGCCCCAGGGGACGGCGAAAAGCTTATCGGAGCCGGTGTAGGACAAGACAGCGTAGCTGATGGAATTGGCAGGACCATCAAGGACGATGTCTTTGATGGTGCCGATCTGCTTGCCTTCCTGATTGAAGACTTCACGACCGTTGATGTAGCGGCTCAGACGCTTGGGGAATTCGCCGGCCTTAATGGAGCTGTTGGGCACGGCGGGCTCGGACTCGGTGTACTTGGAGGCTTCGAGCGGCGGGTCGGCCAGGGCCACCGATCCGGCGGCGAGGACGAGCGCGAGGCTGAGGGTGGATATGTGCTTAATCATGGCCGTTCTCCTATTCAGATATAGCCCGACGGGGGCTGGTTTAAGGTGCGGAAGCGTGTGCCTCCGACGTCTGAAACAATTGTGGAGCGGACATGGTTTTTGATAAATCGGGGAGAGATGGCAAAACGGGGTCGGCGAATTGGCTGGAGAGGGTATCGGGGGATTTCCCGGGGCGGCGGGGGGATTTCTGGAGGGCAAAATGGGGGCGATGCTTTTGTTTAGCGTTCAGCGATCCAAATGAAGAACATGAACGAGAAAAAGCAGGCATGAGAAAGGCCCGAGGATACGTCCTGCGGGCCTTTGCGGCATCTGAGATATGGATCACTTGGACTTTGATTTGGCGGGCGCTTTTTTCCTGGACGAGGAGGTGGAGCGGGCAGAGCCGGATTTCTTGCCGCCGCCGTCCTGCTTATTAACGGTGGCCCAAGCGATGCGTTCGGCGCGCTTGGTGCTGGATCCCTTTTCCTTGAGGGATTCTTCGATGTGTTGGGCTTGGCGTTTTTGCTTGTCGGTATACGCTGATTTGTCGCCGCGCGGCATGGTTTATCCTTTCAAAGTTAAGGTTTACATGTTTAAAGGATAGATAAGGTCACAAGGCAATTGAAGCAGGGAAACCATTAAAGCAGAGTACGGAATTTTTTGAATCGACTGCCACTGGGCACGTGTGGCGGCGTTTAGCGCTATTTGCCGGTTTGAGCGTGCGGGGCGTTGACCTCCTTGGATTCCGGCGAGTCTTTTTCACGGAGCCAGATGGAGAGAATGACCAAGGCGCCGATGGAGAGAAACTCACTTTGCCAGTTTTGAAAGGACTCAAACCAGAATCTGGAGGTGGCCATGTACTGGAGCGTGGTGATGGGAGGACGACCATGGGCTTGGAGCTCGTCGCTGTAACTTGCGGCCCCGCAGACAGCATGGCCAGTGAAGGAGATGACAAAGAGAAAAAGCAGCGCGGCGGATAGGGAATGACTGTATGCCCAGGCGATCCATCCACCTTGGTGGACGGCCTTGGGGCTTTGGGGTGTGAGGGGTTTTTCCTGCGGAGGCTGGTCGGGGTCTTTGGATTCGGCTGAGCCGCGCTGGACGAACTTGGCGGTGAGGATGACGTAGATGCCCATCTGGAGGAATTCACTTTCCCAGTTTTCAAAGACGGATTCACCAAAGGCGCCGGTGGTGAGGTAATGGGGAAGGGTGATGGGAGTTTGATGGCGATCTTGCCGATCATGGTTGAAATCGTTCCAGCCGACGAGGGCCTGACCAATGAAGAAAAAGAAGAAGAGGCATAGGACGGCGATGGAAAGGCTGTTGTTGTGAAGGAAGTTCTTGCGCAATGGAAACTCGGTTTATAGAGGGTGTTTAGGCTTCAAGTCCAGTGTTGCCGGAAAAGGCCGGGGCGCAATCAGGTGCGCGCCGAGGGCTGTGTGGGGAGAAAGCCTGAGATGACAAGGCTGCGTGTTCCCGCTGTTTTGAAATGAGTGTTTCAACCAGACTTAAAGGCTGGCCACGAAACATCATTTTCAATTCAAAAGGTGACAGTCATGAGAACGCAACAGGCAGTGAATGTCCGGCAGTCCAACGGCAATTCTCACGCGAGAGGGAAGGTCCGCTATGCGCTTGTGGGACTGGGGTATATCGCGCAAGTGGCAGTGTTGCCGGGATTTGAGACGGCGGGTTCAAATTCTGAGTTGGCGGCACTGGTGTCAGATGATGCTGTGAAGCTCAAGCGGCTGGGCGCCAAATACAAAGTAAAGCATTTGTGCGGGTATGACGGATATGACGCGCTGCTTAAGAGCGGGGAAGTGGATGCGGTGTATATCGCACTGCCGAACACAATGCATGCGGAATACACCCTGCGGGCAGCACGGGCGGGGGTGCACGTTTTGTGCGAAAAGCCGATGGATGTAACGGAGGGTAAATGCAGAAAGATGATCCAGGCCTGCCGGGCGGCGAAGGTCCGGCTGATGATCGCCTATCGGCTACACCTGGAGCACACGAATCTGCGAGCGGTGAAAATCGCCATGGGGAAGAAGCTGGGGGACGTGAAGATCTTTAATTCGGTGTTCACTATGCAGGTGACCGACCCGGAAAACATCCGCCTGGACGCTTCCATGGGTGGCGGACCGCTTTACGACATCGGGATCTACTGCATTAACGCAGCGCGGTACCTGTTCCAGGATGAACCGGAGGAAGTGATGGCTTTTTCATCCAGCAGCAAGGACCCGCGATTTAAGGAAGTGGATGAAATGACCAGTGTGATGATGCGGTTTCGGGATAACCGGCTGGCGTCATTCGTGTGTAGTTTCGGGGCGGCTGATGTGGCGAATTACCAGATCGTGGGGACCAAGGGGGATTTGTGCGTCGACAATGCCTATGAGTATGCAGGAGAAATGAATTACTGCCTGACGATCAAAGGGAAGACCACAGAGCATGAGATCAAGAAGCATGATCAGTTCGGGGCGGAACTGATTTATTTTTCTGATTGCATCAAGCAGGGGCGCGATCCTGAACCGGGGGGCGAAGAGGGGTTGGCGGATGTGAGGATTATTGAAGGGCTGCTGAAATCTGCACGAACGGGGCGACCGGTGAAACTGGCCAAGACGTTGCACGTGCGGCACCCGAAGCCTGAGCAGAAGGTAAGCCGCGCGGGGGTGACGCGGCCGGCGTTGGTTCGTGTGAAGCCGCCGCACCATGAATAAGTGGAGCATGATGCGATCAACAAAAGGACCGGGCCAATGATGGCCCGGTCTTTTTGTTGATTCCTTGAGGTCTTCAGGACTTATCAAGGGGTTTTAACTTCAAGCAGATTGGTGATGCTGACAACGCCGGGGGTGCGTTTGGCGATGGCATCGATGGCATCTTTTTCGGCCTGGGAGTTGACTGGGCCGCGCAGGGTGACTGCGCCCTTGTCAGTGATGATCTTGCAGTTTTGAGCATTGGTGGACATGTTGTCCGCCTTCATGATCGCACTGCGGATCCCGGCGGTGATGTCAATGTCAGGCTGGGACTGGGACTGATCCATGGGTGTCTTATTGCTGATAGAGCGGTCAGGATGGTTGTTGGCGGTGTTGTCCGCCTTGGCGTTGGCCGCGGTGTCGGGAACCGGGCCTGGGACATTGGTGCTGGTGGTGCGAGGCCCGCCGGGAGGGACAGTGTTGCCGCTGCCGGAGGTGGATTTGTCCTCACAGCCGATAAGCAGGCAGGAAAAAGAGAGTGCGGCGATTGCCAGAGGGATGTGCGTATTCATGGTTGTTCCTTACTTGATTGCGGAGGCATTGCGATGGCACTTGAAAAGTCCGCTGGCACGGCATCAAAAGAAAGCCGCGCCAGCGGTGCTGGGGATGGGGCTTTAGCGTTTGGCCGGCTTGGAAGGCTCGGGAGCCTTGGTTTCTGAAGTGGTGGCAATGTCGGTAGCGCCAGCATTGGTGAAGACTTCCTTGGCGCGTTTGACTTCATCGGAATCTTCACAGTGCACGCTGATGAGGATATTGCCGGACTTGACCTTGTCTTCGTATTGCTTGGCTTGAATTTCAGGTATGCCCATGCCGATGAGGGCGCCGGCAATGGAGCCGACGGCTGCGCCGGCAGCCGCACCGGAAAGAGCGGCCAGAATGGGGCCAGCGGCGATGAGGGGGCCGACGCCGGGAATGGCCAGGGCGCCGATGCCGGCCAACAGGCCCAAAGTGCCGCCGATGGCGCCGCCCGCGCCCGCTCCGGCCAAGGCGCCTTCAGGGGCCTTGGTGTGCTTTTCGTGGGCGAAGTCGCGGGTGCCCTTCTTGTCGGGGAAGAGGACGGAAATGTCGTTATCGGTGAAGCCGGAGTTCTTCAGGCGGGCGACGATGTCGGAGGCCTGGGAATGAGACGCTGCGATGCAGAATACTGAGTTAGTCACGATAGACTCCTTGGAGAGATGCACTGATGAAAACCCTTGGCCGCATACGTGCAGCCAAGCCGGGTGCAGGGGCTTTTTGTTGCCCTTTTGCGTGAGTTTGAAGTTATCTGAGCCTATGGGGCGGCAATAGCGGGGAATGTTTGAGCCGCGATGATGTAGGGGCCTGAAGGGGGATGGGTGAATTCCCGGGGTGCGGCGGGGGGGATTAACCATCAGGGATCACGTGGACACAGCGAGCGGGAACCATGAAGGCAACGAGAAAACCGATGTGCGTATGGATGCAGTTTGAGAAATACAGAGCGGCATGGCATGACCGTTCTCAGCCGCGGGGCCGAATGTGCCATTCCTGTGCCGGCGAGCATTTTTTGCCGCGTGATTTCAGCGCTCTTCCACAATCTGGGGACGGGTACTTTCAATGATGGCCAGGAGTTCTTTTTGCTCCTGCGTGGCGATGGAGAGAGCGTCGAGGGAGGCTTTGAGGTCGCCGACGGCGGCATCGAATTCGACGTTGCTGATACGCATGCCGGCGTGGGTTTTTTTCATGTCCTTGCCGTCGTAGCGGGAAGGGCCGCCGGTGGCGAGGGAGAGAAATTGAGACATGTGGACTTTGAGGCGTGCGATGTTGCCGGTGTTGGGTTCCCAACCGACAGGTTCGGAGCCGACGCCCAGGACGCCGCCACGATTGATGCCGTCGCGCTTCCAGTTGATGCGGGGATCTGCGATGACACGGGGGAGGAAGTCGTCGAGGATGGCGTCAATGCCGGGTTTGGCGCCGAGGCGGTCATAGAGGGGCTTTTTGTTGGTGCTGGCAAGGGCGGAAGAGTCTTCCCCTTCGCCCCGGATTTGTTGAACTTTGGCGATGCGCTGCTCGGCGCGTTGGTCGGCCTCGCGGCTTCCGGAGGTGTGGAAGTCACGGTCTTTTTTTGCCTGGCTGGAGCCGCAGCCCATGAGGATAGAAAGTGCGGCGAGAAAAAGAATGTGTTTGGAGGGCATGGCGTGGCCTTTCATTTAGATTGTGGAGAGGAGGAAGGCTTGAAATCGTCGTCAGGGGCGGCAGGATCGAGGGCCGCCCCCGGCTTAAATTGGACGAACTCATCTTGCACGGTGGTGGTCTGCTGGATCTGGGTGTGGGCGTTGCGCGGAGTGAGGCGGGGAAGGTAAGCACGAATGAAGGCGTTGCGGAAGACATTGCCGAGGGTTTCGAGAATAAGAGGCTGGGGCTGGAGGATGGAGCCTTCGATGGGGATTTTGGTGCCGAATTGATCGCGGGACTGATTGGTGAGGATGGCGGTGACGCCTCCGAGAAGGGCTTCCCAGAAGAATTCGATGACATTGTCTTCGGCAATATCCTTGTCGAGGCTGAGGATGCGGACATTGCGAAAGAGCGGTTTGATGTAGCCGCTGAGTTGTCCTTCTGAGCAGTCGAGATCGATGACGAGATCAAACCAGCCTTGTTCATAGTCGAACATGCCGTATGCGCGGGTAAGGTCGTTGATCTTGGTGACGTCGAGGGCCAGGAGGCGGAAGGCGAGCTGGAAGGTGGGGTAGTAGGAGAAGGGATCAAGTTCCATGCGGAATTCAAACTTGGCATGGTTCATGACGACGCCGGTGGCCGCGACAGTGGTGACCAGGGGCGCGATGTCATTGGAGATATTGGTGAGGTTTTCAATGTCGATACTGACATTGGAGGCGTAAATGTCGACGGGTGGATTCTTGTGGAAGGCATGGAAACGGACTGTGCCGTCGACGATGCGGCAACTGTTGATGCGGAGGGGAAAGAGTTCGCGCATCATTGTGAGCCAGGGGCCCTGGGCACCTCCCTGAGCGCTGGAGACATCGGGGGCGTCGACGAAGTTGATTTCGGGCTCATAGATGGTGACGCGACCGACGAAGGCGCCACTTAAAAGGGCGTCCCACTGGAGGGCAAGATCGACCGTTTTTGCGGTGAAGAGGGGGACTGGGATATTGCCGGTGGTTTTGGTAATGGTGACGCCCTGAATGGAATATGCGCCACGCCAGAGGTTGATATGGATCTCCTGGATCTTGCCGGAGTAGAGGGGGCTTTGGTTTAAAACCTCATTGACCTGCCAGCGGATGATGGACGGAAGGGTAAGGCGGACACCGATGAGGACCAGAAGGATGGCGGCGAACGTAATGAGGAGAACGCGCCAGATTTTGCGTCGCTTTTTCGGGGGTGAAGCGGGTGAAGCCGCGGGGATGGGTTGTGTTTGATCGCCCGCCACGGCAGAATTCTCCAAAGGTGCTTAGTGCCTTGGTTGACTGTAAACATGAATAGCATGGGGCAATACCCGGTGAACCCCTGATGGGGTTATCGGGACATTTCCAGCGAAGTTGAAAATGAAGTCAGTTCCGGATGGGATATTTCCCGCTATTTGAAGGTCGGTGTCGGTTTTAAGTTGAAGAACGTTGATGTAGAAGCGATTGGGATGTGATCTGAAATACCGAAGCGATTGTTTTAAAAAGGCCGGGTGACAAATGCAGTTAAAGGCGGGTACGTCCGTATGGTTGCGAAACGGCGCGATGCCGCTGGGGCATGGTCCGCTTCTGGGGAGCACGAACTGCGAAGTGGCGGTAATCGGGGCGGGAATCACCGGGGCGCTGGCAGGAGAAAGACTGGCCAAAGCAGGGATCGATGTGGTAGTGCTGGACAGCCGTCCGGCGTGCCATGGGAGCACGGCCGCCAGCACAGGGTTGATTCAGTATGAATTGGATACGACATTCCTGGAACTGGCGAGGCGGCGAGGACAGGATGATGCGTGTGCCGCGTATCGGCTGTGCGCAGAATCGCTGGAGGCATTTCGTGAGTATCTGGCGGCGGCTGGACTGTGGGGTGGGGTAGAGGAACGAGAAAGCCTGTACCTGGCGGTACATGCCGACGAGACGCGAACGCTGCGGGAAGAAGGTCAGGCGCGACGTGGATGCGGCATTCGTGTGAAATTCCTGAGTGGAGGAGAAGTTGAAGAGCGATTTGGAATTCGGAGGCCAGCGGCACTGTGGTCGCCGGAGGCCATGGCGCTGAATCCCTATCAGACGGCGGCAGGGCTTTTGGCGCGCGCCATGGGGATGGGATTGCGGCTGCACACGCCGACACGGGTGGTGGAGTACCAAGCGGACGACACGAGGGTGACGCTTAAGACGGATGTGGGATTTGAAGTGAGGGCTAAGCGGGTGGTGTTTGCGACGGGGTATGAGACGCCGACTTTTTTAGACGTGCCGGTGACACTCAAAACGACATATGCGCTTTCGAGCCAGGCGGATACAGGCGGGCCAGGATGGAACCCCAAGTGCATGTTGTGGGAGTCTGCCAGGCCGTATCTGTACGCGCGGTCGGGGCCGGGGGGGCGGGTGATAGTGGGGGGATGCGATGAGCCGTGGAGCCCAGCGCCAGTGACGGAGGACAAGATGGATGGGAAGCGAGGGGAGTTGCTGGAGAAGTTTGGACGGCTGATTCCAGGCGTGCCGATCATGGCGGAGCAGGTGTGGTCGGGGGTGTTTGCGGAGACTGAGGACGGGCTGCCGTTTATCGGGGGTACGGAGAAGTTTCCATTGGGTTATTTTGCGCTGGGGTATGGGGGTAATGGGATTCTGTTCAGCTTTATTGCGGCAGGGATTATTCTGGACCACTTCATGGGTCAAAAGAATGTCAATGCGGGGTTGTTTCGGTTTGGGCGAAAATAAGCCCAGATCACGAATGGTCCGGGGGGAGCGCGGGGTTAGATTCCGGTGCGTTGGATGAAGCGTTTGGCTGCTTGGATGCGGGAATCGACCTGCGGCGCCCAGTCACGGAGGGTGTCGTCAACGAAACTGATGGCGGGGATGGCGGAGGAGTTGGAGTCGGGTTCGAAGGGGTCGAGGTAGCCGGCTTCGTAGACGCCGGTGCTGCCTTTTCCGGGAGCGCCGGGTGCGGGGTGGGTGAGGTGGTAAGTGGCGCGGCAATAGTGGTCGAAGACGTGGGGCCAGCGTTGCATGAGGCCCGCGCCGGGAGTGTTGATGCTGTGGACGAGGGGGTGGAGGGGCATGAGGGCGTCATACCAATTTTCGCCGAAGATGAGGAAGTCCTTGTGGCGGTCATGGCAGGCGTCGGCGAAGGCGCGATGGCCTTCGGGGAGGCTGAAATTGGGATCGTTGTGGTAGGACATGTTGATGTCGAGGAATATGCCGTCGAAGTTAAAGGTGTCTTTGAGGCGGTGGGTGTGATCGAGGAGGAAGGAGCGGAAACCCGGGTGGCCGATGTTAGCGTTGACGCGGTAGGTGTCGCCGGCGCGGTCGTTGTCCCAGTCGACTTCCTTGACGTATTTGTTGCCGTAGGCGTCGCGGATGGCGCAGTCGTGTAGGGCGGGGGGGAGGAAGCGGCGGTTGGCGGAGAGTGCGCCGATTTGCGGGATGACGCGGACACCGAGCTTGTGGGCACCGTCGATGAGAGCATGGAGGCCGGATTCCCCGCCCATAGCCTGGTCAGGCTGGTACAAGGGCCAGTTGTAGTTGTAGCGGCCGTCCCAGGCGGCAAGGTAAGCCAGGATGCGGTGGCCGGGGAGGCGTCCGGCGACGTAGCGGATGGCATCAAGCTGCTGTGCATAGGTGTTGAAGATGTAGCCGGTCCAGTGTGTGCCGTGGAGGTTTAAGACGAGGCCGGTTTCCTTTGCCCATTGGGGAACGTCGGGGCGGGTTTCCCAGGGTTTTAGGTTCCAGGCGCGGCGGGCGAGATCAAGGCGGGTTTCAAAGAGCGGGGAGGGGTCAGGAGTGTGGGTGACGCGCCAGGCGGGGGTGGATTGAGTGCTGGACCAGTGGCGGGCGTCTTCGTGGTGGTGGAGTTCGAGGGTGACGGGGCCAGAGGAGGATCTATCGTCGGGGACGATGGCGAGGATCTTGCGGCGGACTTTGTGGTCAAGGCTGGCGATAGCGGTGAAGGTGCCGTCAGCGCGGCGCAGGGGCCATACGGGGAGGCGCATGCCGGGATAGGCGAGCTCTGCGCCGTGTGGGGGCATGGGAGACTCGGCATAATCGCGCGTGGGGATCTGGGCAGGGCGGTCGTGGCGGAGGAGGAGTGCGGTGCCTTTGATGCGGCCGGAGAGGGAGGCGTGGATAGCGCAGTCGAACCCGTTGTCGATGTAGGTGATGTGGGCGGTGAAGGCGCCAGGGGAGGATTGCTGGAGGCCGGCGAAGGCGAAACGGGAGGCGGAGATAGTCAAGCCATGTGGATGGGGAGTGAGGATGAGGGAGTCGGGGTGGGGGGTGAAGACGTTGTCTTCGGTGAAGACGAGGAAGGCAACTGCCCAGTTAAGGATGGGGAGAAAGCGATGGCCGAAGTTGAAGGAGAAGGAGGTGGGCATGAAGTGGTGGTTTAGGTGGTTTGGGGGGAGAAGGGGAATGGAAGCATGTTGAAGTTCTGGTGACGGTCTTTGCCGCGGACGAGCATGGGCTTCCATGCGTGCTTCTGGTGGTCGTTGCCGATGAGGCGGACGTCCGGGGAGGTGAAGCGGACGGTGAAGCCTGCGCGCCGGCGGGAGGATTTATTGGGGTTTGAGCCGTGGACGAGGAGGCCGTCGTGGAGGGACATTTCACCGGGATTTAAGAGGATGTCGTCGGCGTTGGATTCGTCGATGCTGACGGGATTGATGGATTGGTTGACGCTCAGGAGGTTTCCGGCGCGGTCGGCTGTGCCGTGGGGGAGTTGGCCGCGGAGGTGGGTTTGGGGAAGGACGCGCATGCACCCGTTTTCGACATCCGCGCGGTCGATGGCGAGCCATGCGGTGACGGCTTTGGCGGGCTGGAGGCCCCAGTAAGTGGCGTCCTGGTGCCAGGCGACGTAGGCTTCGGTCTGGCCGGGGTATTTGACGAAGAAGTGGGTGCCCAAGAGGACGATATCGGGGCCGAGGACCTCGGCGATGGCGTCGAGCATGCGGGGATGGGTGGAGACCTGCCAGAGGGTCTGGTTGACTAAATGCTGCTGGAGGAGGCCGATGGAGCGCAGCGCGGGGTCCATGGCGGCCTCAATGGCGTTGAAGGCGGCGAGGGCTTGGCTGGTCTCTAATGCGTCCAGGACGGAGATGGGGGAGGCGTAGCCCTGGGTGTGGTAGTTCTGGAGGAGGTTCATGAGGGGTGTTCTCAGGCGTTGGAAGAGAGTTGGACCGTGGAGCCGGGGAGGAGGGAGCAGCCGAGGTGGACGGTGCGAGGCGGGAGATCAGGTATTTCGAGGCGGGAGATGAGCATTTGGGCAGCAGTACGGCCCATTTCGGAGGAGGGGACGGCGATGCTGGTGAGGGGGCCTTCGGGAAGCTGTCGGCCGCGCCATTGGCCGTCGAAGCCGATGAGGTCGAAGTCTTTTCCAGCGACTAAGCCGTGTGCGGCAGCGCCGAGGAGGAAGCCGAGGGCGAGGTCGTCGCAGACGGTGAAGACGGCGCGCGGGCGGGGGCTTAAGGCGAGATAGGGGGCGACCATTTCGGCGCCTGCGCGCTCAAAATAAATGCGGGCGAAGAGGCGGTGTGAATGGGGCAGGGTTTGCCCGAAGCCTTCTTCAAAGCCAGCAAGGCGCTGGGAATCGAGGGTGAAATATTGGTTGGTCTGGCGGTTTCCGGTGCCGATGAAGCAGGCGGAGGTGATGCCGGCTTCACGGAGGAAGCGCCCGGCCTGGGCTGAGCCGTGCCG
Source organism: uncultured Phycisphaeraceae bacterium (assembly GCA_964527265.1). GTDB lineage: Bacteria > Planctomycetota > Phycisphaerae > Phycisphaerales > Phycisphaeraceae > CAZGOM01. Next base: position 44,315 of record CAZGOM010000001.1, read on the forward strand.
CTGATCGACGGAGACGAGGTCGTAGCGCTGACCGATGTGAGGGAGGGAGACGTCGTGGGTGGCGATGACGGTGAGGATTTGGTCGGGGCGGGCTTTGAGGGTGTGGGCGCGGTCGTTATGGATGATGGCGATGGCGTCGGCGTCGATGGAGGAGAGGTCGGGGTCTTGGAGGCGTGGGGCGCGGAGGGTGGTGATGCCGCGGCGCTGGAGTTCAGCAGTGAAGGCCTGGGCCATTAGTTCGGTCATGCCGTCGGACTCTCCCAGGGGGAGGTAGACGCGTTTTGCAGGTGCGATGAATGTGCCGCGGCGGGGAGACGAGGTGAGGAGCCCTTCGGCGACGAGTTCCTGGACGGCGCGGTGGGTGTTGCGCTGGCCGGCTTTGAGTTGGAGTGCCAGAGAGCGGATGGGGGGGAGGCGCGAGCCTGCGGGCCAGTGCGTGCCCATGCGGGAGAGGAGCATGGATTTAATTTGCTGATAGGTGAGGTCGGAATCCAGGTTTGGGGTTTGCTTCTGCATTGAAGTTGCCACAATAATAAGCAGTTGTTTTGATGATTACAAGAGGTGGAATGTGCGTATAATAGCTGATTTATTCAGATAAAGATTTGATATGTGATGTAATATTGCAACAATCGTTGCGATATAAAAGGTGTTTTGCTACCATCGCGGCGGCAAAGATCGGCGTGGGCGCAGACGATGGAGCCACGGCCGCCGATGTCTTGTCTCACGAGTCAACACCCAGGAAAGGTCGATCCATGGCGAAGCGTCAGCCAAAGTCGGGCGGGGAGAAGATCAAGAGCGTTTTCATTTTGACGGATATCGAGGGGGTGGCGGGGGTGGTGTCGTTTGAGCATGAGACTTTTCCGACGGGGAAGTATTACGACCGGTCGCAGAAGCTGCTGACGGCGGAGGTGAATGCGGCGGTGGAGGGGCTGCTGGAGGAAGGGGTGGAGGACATCCTGGTGGCGGATGCTCATGGGCCGGGGGCGATCTGGTTTGAGGAGCTGCACCCGAAGGCGAAGCTGATCCATGGGCGTCCAATCACGCTGCATCAACTGCTGGGGCCGGTGAAGGAATATCAGGCGTCGATGATCATCGGGCAGCATGCGATGGCGGGGGTGGCGACGAGCAACATGAACCACACGCAGAGCAGTGCGACCATCGATTACGTGAAGCTCAATGGAAAGATGATCGGGGAGATTGCGCAGTTTGCGCTCTATCAGGGGGCGTTTGGGGTGCCGATGATTTTCTTGAGCGGGGAGGAAGATGCTTGCCGTGAGGCGGAGGGATTGATTCCCGGGATCACCACGGCGGCGGTGAAGAAGGGGGTTGGGAGGGGATCGGCGATATCGATGTCCGCGGTGAATGCGCGGGCATTGATCAAGGAGGGGGTGAAACAGGCGATCAAGCGGCATGCGAAAACGCCGGTGAAGCCGGTGGTGTGGCCTGGGCCGTATGTGGTGGAGAAGCGGTTTTTCAGCACCTGCACGGCGGATCTGGCGGCGGCTGTGATGGGGGTGAAGCGCGTGGATGGGCAGACGGTGCAGTTGTCGGGCGAGCGGATTGAAGAGGTGATTTACCGGTGAGCCAGGCGGGCCTGCGGTTTCGCCGTTGTGAGCCTTTTTTTAAGGGGATGAGCGATGGCGGAGAAACGTGTGAGAGTGATCAAGCAAAAAGGGAAGCATCCTTATACGTTTGGGCCGGGGCACAAGGTGATCGCCGCGGTGAAGCCGGGGGAGGTGGTGACAATCCTGACGAAGGATTGCTTTGAAAACCGGCTTAACTCGGAGAAGGATCTTTGCAGTGAGAAATGTTTTTACCCATTTTTGAATCCTCAGACGGGGCCGATTTTGGTGGAGGGGGCCAAGCCGGGGGACACGCTGGTGGTGCATATCCATGACATCCAGCCGGACCGTGATTTTGCGGTTTCGGCGCTGATACCGGGGTTTGGGGGGTTGACGCATCCGAGTGTGCTGAATGCGCCGATTCCGGAGGACACGCGGATCATGCCGATCCGGGATGGGGAAGTGGTGTTCAGCGAGCGGGTACGGCTGCCGTATAAACCGTTTGTGGGGACGATCGGGGTGGCGCCGCAGATCGAGTCGATCAACAGCCTGACGCCGGGGTACTGGGGCGGGAACATGGATTGCATTGAGACGTGTCCGGGGAATGTGGTGCATTTTCCGGTGTTTGTGGAGGGGGCGCGTTTTTTTGTTGGGGATGCGCATGCGACGCAGGGAGACGGGGAGGTGAGCGGGTGCGCGGCGGAAATGCCGGCGCGGGTGACGGTGAGTTTTGAGGTGATCAAAGGAAAGGCGATCCGCTGGCCGCGGATTGTGTCAGAGGAATATGTGATGGTGGCGGGGAGCGCGCGGCCGCTGGAAGACGCGGCGCGGATCGCCTGGCTGGAACTGGTGCGGTGGATGGTGGACGACTATGGGTTTACGGAGAAGGATGCGTATTACCTGATCGGGCAGGCGGGGCGAATGCGGGTGGGGAACATGGTGGATCCAAGCTACACGATGGTGGCGAAGATGGCGCGGAAGTACCTGGGGAATCGCGTGGATGCAATGCGAGAGTGAAAGTAGAGTTTGACAGCATTCACGTGTGGGCCTCGCCCCAACCCTCTCTCAGAGGGGAAAATATGGCGGCAAGCCTAATCGTTGGCTGCGGTGATGGCGGCTTGGGTTTGGTTGGTGCGCAGGAGGCGTAGGCCATTGGCGACGACCAGAAGGCTGGCGCCGACATCGGCAATGACGGCCATCCAGAGAGTGGCCATGCCCAGGAGGGCGAGGATGAAGAAGACGAGTTTGATGCCCAGGGCGACGGTGATGTTCTGGGTGAGGATGGCGGCGGTGCGGCGGCTGAGCCGGATGAATTCGGGGAGCTCACGCAGGTCGTCGCGCATGAAGGCGACATCGGCGGTTTCGATAGCGGTGTCGGTGCCTGCGGCGCCCATGGCGAATCCGATGCTGGCCTTGGCGAGGGCGGGGGCATCGTTGATGCCGTCCCCGACCATGCCGACGGATTGGGAGCCGTGGGCAGCGAGGAGGGTGTTGATGGCGGCGAGCTTGTCTTCGGGGAGGAGTGAGCCGCGGGCGTCGTCGATGCCGACGGTTTTGGCGATGGCGTCGGCGGTTTTTTGATTGTCACCGGTGAGCATGACGGAGCGGACGCCGAGTTTGTGAAGGCTGCGGACGGCGTCGACGCTGGTGGCCCTGGGGGTGTCGGCGACGGCGAGGATGCCCAGGACGGCTTTGAAAGTGGTGACGACGATGGCGGTTTTGCCTTGGGACTCAAGGGCGGAGAGCTGGGCTTCGATTGCGGGGGAGCAGACACCGCGTTCGTGGGCAAGGCGATGGTTACCGACTTCGTAGGTTTCGGAGTTGACGATGCCGCGCACGCCGCGGCCGGTGATGGATTCAAAGGCGTCGACGGGGAGGAGGGATGCTTTGGTGGTGTCCCAGGCGGTGGTGACAGCGTGGGCGACGGGGTGGTCAGAGAGGGCGTCGAGGCTGGCGGCGATGTGGAGGAGCTGGTCGGGAGTGAGGACGCGGTCGGTGTTTTCGACTGGGATCAGATCGGTGAGTTTGGGCTTGCCTTCGGTGATGGTGCCGGTTTTATCGAGAGCGACGACTTTGAGGTGGCGACCGCCTTCGAGGTAAACACCGCCCTTGATGAGTATGCCGCGTTTGGCGGCAGCGGTGAGGCCGCTGACGACGGTGACGGGAGTGGAGATGACGAGGGCGCAGGGGCAGGCGATCACCAGGAGCACCAGGGCTTTGTAAAGCCAGGGCTGGAAAGGCTGGGAGAAAGCCAACCATGGAATGACAGCGACCAGGACGGCGAGGACGACGACGATGGGGGTGTAGACGCGGGCGAAGGTGTCGACGAAGCGCTGGGTGGGGGCGCGCTGGCCTTGGGCTTCCTGCACGGTGCGGACGATGCGGGCGAGAGTGGTTTGGTCTTTGCCGCCGGTGGTTTTAAAGACCAGAAGACCGTTGCCGTTGATGGTGCCGGCGAAGACCTGATCGCCGACGGCTTTGTCGACGGGAACGCTTTCGCCGGTGATGGGGGCTTGATTGACGGAGGAGGCACCGGAGACAACGATGCCGTCCAGGGGGAGGCGTTCGCCGGGCTTAACGCGGACGATGGAGCCTGTGTCGACGGTGTCGGCGGAGACTTGCTTCCAATCGACTGCGCCGGTTGCATCCTGGGTGCGGATGCTGGCGGTTTCGGGGGCCATGGCCATTAAGCCGCGCACGGCATTCCGGGCGCGCTCCAAGGAACGGGCCTCGATCATTTCCGCGACAGCAAAAAGAAAGACGACCATGGCGGCCTCAGGCCAGGAGCCGACGGCCGCAGCGCCGATGACGGCGATGGTCATGAGGAAATTGATATTCAGGGTGAGGGTTTTAAGGGCGATGAAGCCTTTTTTGAGCGTCGGCAGCCCGCCCATGAGGATGGAGGCGACGGCGAGGGCAATGATGAAGGGAGAGGTTTCGCTCCACCCGGCGAAGTAAAGGCCTTCGGCGGTGAAGGCGAGGAGGCCGGAGAAGCTCAGCATCCAGGCGCGTTTGTGGGAGGCGGCATGGATGTTTAAGGGTTTGTCGGGGTGGTTGTGGCCGGCGTGACCGTGTTCGTCGTGGCTGTCATGGGGATGGTCGTGCTTATGGTTGTGGTTGCAGTTTGGGCCATGGACGTGGTTGGATTGGCCCTGGGAGGAAGGATCGGGGGCCATATCGATCTTTTTCAAAGCGGAGAGGATGGCAGCGTCATCGGTGTAGGTGTGAGTGACGATGAGCCGGCGGTTGAAGAGGTCGAATTCAAGTCCCTGGACTTCCTTGAGGGATTTGAATTGATTACGAATAACGGCCTCTTCAGCGGGGCAGTCCATCGAGGGAATTGTGTAGGTGACTTTTGCCATGGTGTAATGATTATCCCCTGCTGGAATACGATAGCGGATGAATAGGAGAAATAAGATGGGAGATTTGTTTTTGACGGGTGAGCAGTCACGTGCGGTGGATAAGTATGCACTGGAGCGTTTGGGGGTGCCGGGAGTAGTGCTAATGGAGAATGCCGGGCGGGGTGCGGCGGAGCGGGTGATTGAGGTGGCGGCTGCAAGGGTGGAAAGTGCGCTTTTTGTCGTGTTGACGGGGTCAGGGAACAATGCAGGAGATGGATTTGTGGTGGCGCGGCATCTGGCGTGCCGGGGATTGGAGGCGGTGTTGGTGCGGGCGACGGCCGCGGAGCGGTTGACGGGGGATGCGCGGGTGATGAGTGAGATTTGCGTGAAGCTGAAGCTGCCGACGCGGATGGCGACAGAGGCGGGAGAGTGGCGGGATGAGTGGGTGGGGCGTGAGCGATCGTTGATCCTGATCGATGCCTTGATGGGCACCGGGGCGCAGGGGGCGGCAAGGCCGCATTTTGCCGATCTGATTCGCCAGTGCAATCGATTGCGCCGTGAGCGGGAGGCGTTTGTGGCGGCGCTGGATTTGCCCTCGGGGCTGGACGCGGACAGCGGCGAAGCGACGGACCCCACGGTGGAGGCGGATTTGACGCTGACGTTTTGCACGATGAAGCAGGGATTTGGAAGACCGAGGACCGAGCGCTACACCGGGCGGGTAGAAGTGGTTGGGATCGGATTGCCGCAAGAGGCGATTCATGCCAGTTTCAAGGGGGTGTAGTCCAATTTCGGGGAGTCATTTTCCGGAACCCAGTGGATGATGCAAGACATACTCACGAAGACGAGAGCATGGCACAAGAGCCTGGTGAAGAGGCTGGTCAGGCACTTTTTTCGTACCAGTCGAGCACGCGCAACGCGCGCAGGGTGATCCAGCGGCTGGGGTTGCCGATGCCCTCGTTCATGTCGAAATGAACCTTCCCGGGGTGGACATGCTCCAAAAGCCATTGGCCGGAGGTGGTGCGTTTTGCCTGGAGCCGTTGAACGGCTTCGGCCATGCGTTCTTCAGGTTGAACGCCGGCGTTGCGGAAGTAATCCAGCGCACGGAGGATGTCGTAGTGCCAGTAGGTGGGGAAGGAGAGCATCGTCCATTCAAGGTTGATGACGTTTCCCGTGGATGCTGTGCGGAGAAGACGGCGTTCCAGAAGGTATTCATGGCCGCGCAGGCGGGCCTGGGTAATGGCGGGTGTGGCGCCTTTGGCCTGCTCATAAGCCAAGAGGCCCTCGAGGGCGCAGATGGTGGAGTGAAAGGAAGAGCGTTTGCTGGGTGGAGCGTAGCAATTCCAGCCACCGTCCTGGAGCTGTTCAGCAAGGAACCTGTCGACCATTTTGTCTGAGGTGTAGCCGAAGTAAGCGCCGGCGGTGAGCGTGCGGCCGTTGATGCAGGCTTCGGTTTCGCCCTCAAAGAAGGGGGAATGGTCAAAGCCGGGGCCCCAGGTGACGTGTTGGCGGACGCGTTGGACGGCGGTCTGGGCAGGTTGAGAGTGAGGATCGATTCCGAGCTGCGACAGGAGCCACATTACGTCGAAGGTGGACGTCTTACCGGGGGACATCCATGTGGTGTTGTCCCATTGGCCGTCGAGGCTTTGCAGGGCAAGGAGCTTTGCGCCCCATCCTTCCACGCCGATGCGGGCGCGCTGGCGGGTCACCTCATCAGCGGGAGTGTGGAGCAGGTCGCGCATGACCTGCCAGAGGATGGAGGGGTCTGAATCGAGCAGCCAGTTGATGATGGAGGGTTGGATAGCCATGGCATTTATTCTTCCCAGACGTCACGCCATTTGGCAACACCCCATTCAGAGATAGGACGGCGGCGCACGACGCGATTTTCGCGATGAGGTGCGCCTTTTGGGTCAGGCGGGATGACGACAAGCTTATAAGCGATGGAATGGCCGGCACTCTGATTGAAGACGAGTTCACCAAACCACGTGTTGTGGTTGACGTATTCAAGGCCGATGGCCTTGGCGATGTCCCAGTGGCCCAGTTCCGGGCAATCGCCGGTGATGACGATCTTGTCGCCGGGCTGGGTGGTGATGCCGTTGACCTGAAGGCGGACAATGGCGCGGCCGTCGACTCGGGGACCGACGAAACTGAAGACCATCGCCTGAAAAGCGCCGACATGAAGCTGGCTGACGCGGCCGTCGCTTGATTGGATTTCCTGGCCGGTGAGAAGGCATTTATGGGGGCCTTCGGGGAGCTCTGTCTCAATCATTTCAATGATGCGCTCGGGGCCTTTGTTGAGAATGACCAGGCAGCGGGAGCCCTGATATTTACGCAGAAAGACATAAAGATCACGCTCGACCACTTTGGGCCAGAGGCCGCCCCACTGGATGGCGGGGTTGTTGCGGCGTTCAGGGGTGAGGGCCTGGATGATTCTGTATGCAGGAGTGGCCTGGTCCCACTTTTCCATCATGGGGCGGTTGTAGGGATCGTCGCCTCCATTGGTGTCGTTGTGAAGGTATTGCTCAGAACCGTAGTAAATGCAGGGGATGCCGCGCGCCGTCATGATGAGACAGGTGGCCAGGTCAAGCATCTGGCTGTTGGCGCCCAGCGACTGGAAGCGCGGCATGTCATGGTTCTCATAAAACGTGACCAGTTCGGTGGCGTTGTTGTAGTTTCCGTCCTGGTCGAAGATGTCCTGGATCATCTGGAAACCGGTCTCGGCATTCTGGGCGATGCTGCTGCGGATGGCCTGGCAAAGGCCGAAATCAAAGACGCTCATGCCGGCATGGTTGACGAAGCTGACGGAGGCGGGGTTGGAAGGGTGGTTGTGAATCCACTCGCCGATGATGAAGACATTGGGCTTGTGCGTGGCCATCTCGGCAGTGAATTCCTGCCAGAACCAGAGGGGCATGTGTTTGACGGTATCGACACGAAGGGCGTCCACTCCCTTATCAAGCCACATGCGGATGGCGTCGACGATGTAGCGCCGGTAGTGGAGGTTGTTTTCGTTGAAGGTGGCCAGGCCGCAGAGCTCGCAGTTCTGGACCTGCCATTCGTCGTTCCAGTCTTTGACGTCGCCGTAGTGGTGGTACCAGTTGTTGAGGTCGTTATCGAAGTCTGCGATGAGCTTGCCGTCGTCGTAGAGTTTGCCCTTACCCGTGGTGGTGGCCGGGGAACTGTGGTTGCAGACGATGTCAAGGATGAACTTCATTTTTCGGGCGTGAAGCTCGTAGATGAGCTGGTCAAGGACGGTGTCCTGGGCGAAGAGGCGGACTTCCTTGGGGTCGTTGACCCAGCGGCGGTTGACGCGCTTGAAGTCCTGCGTCCAATAGCCGTGCAGGGGGACGGAACCGTTGAGGGTTGTGGCTTCGACCTGTTCAAAGAGGGGAGTGAGCCAGAGGGCGGTGACGCCCATGGAGGCAAGATAATCCAGCTTGTGGATGATGCCCTGGAGGTCGCCACCCCAGTATTTGTTCCAGTTGGTGTGGGTGGGGTCATCCAATTCGTTGGCGGGGAGGGGTTCCTTTTTGCCGGAATTGAAGCGGTCTGTGACGGCGAAATAGATGGTTTCGCCACGGAATTCCTCGTCAGAGAGGTGTAAGTGGGATGCGGTTTTACGGGAGTTATCTGGCATGCGGCAGATAATCCGGGATGCCGGGGTCAGCAACCATCAGAGACGGCCTGAGTGGTTCCTCAGGAAGGCATGGAATGTTTTTACAAACAGAAATGAAGGGGTTATCCACAGAAGAAGATTTCGCACAGAAATTTGTGTCGTTTCCTAATGTTCGGACGTCTGTATCTTTAACAGTGATTCCCAAGGGGCATTTAGCTTTATGAACACCTTCGCGGTTGTGCCCATTTTCGTTAATACCGGTGCGGCGGTGCTTCCGCTGGTGGTCGCGTTTCTCAGCGGCATTGCGGCGGCGGCGATGCGTCCCGGCGATGTGATGAGGGCATGCCGACGGCACCCGCTGCGGAGCATGGGGGTGGTGCTGGGAATGGGGGTTGTCTTGGCGGTGCTGGTTTGGGGGGTGCATTTTTTAATGAGCGAACGTGAGACAAGTAAGACAGCGGCAGGGCCGACGCGGTACGACTGGGCGCGGGTGGCGCTACGGATCATTGCGCTGGAGCAGGCAGGGAGCCTGCCGACGGCGATGGCGGCGGAGCCGTCGGGGTTGAAGGCGCTGATTCAAGGCCGGGATGCGAGTCGGAGCTCGTATGACGGTGGACCTTCGCCGCTTGGGTTGAAAATGCTGTGGACGTACGATCCGCAAGAGACGATGTTTTTTTCCCAGCCGCTTGCCGCGGGAAATCGGGTTTTTGTCGCCGGGAATCAATCTGAGCCGGGCAGCTATGGGGGCATGCTGGCGTGCCTGGATGCCAGGACAGGCAAGCCGATCTGGGAGGTGACGCATATTGACGGTGAAGTGGGCAAGCCTTATTTCAGCTCGCCCGCGCTGACGGCGGACGGCAAATGGCTGATCATCGGCCAGGGTCTACATGAGGACCGGGGGAGCTCACTGTTGTGCTTCGACGCGGCCACGGGAAAGCTGCGCTGGAGGGTGAAGACGCTGCTGCATGTGGAATCGTCACCGGTGATTTTCGGCGATCTGGTGGCGGTGGGGGTGGGTGCGATCGAAGGCCAGGACGGCAAGCCGATGGGGGACCCCGGATATGTCATGGCGGTCAACATCACAAGCGGAAAATTGGTTTGGAAGCAGACGGTGGGCGACCCGGAGAGCTCCCCGGCGGCGGATGAAAAGGGGGTTGTGTATGTGGGGAGCGGGGTCAACGGGAACGCGGTGGTGGCGATGCGCAGCGAGACTGACGATGTGCTGAAAGCCAGGAAGCTGGAGCGGGTGATCTGGAAGACGCCCACGGCTTATCCGATGACCAGCCCGATCACGCTTGTGGGAGATTTGGTGATTTCGGGTGGGGGTAACGGGGATATGGTGAATTCACATGCGAACCCCACGGGGGTGGTGATGGCGCTGGATCGGAAAACGGGGGCGATCAAATGGAAAGTCGAATTGGCGGACTCGGTGCTGGGGAACATTGCTGCGCGGGAAGGTGTGCTGGTGTGCTCATGCCGCACGGGAGAGGTGGTGGCGCTGAACCAGGCGGATGGGAGTGTGCTGTGGAAGACATGGGTAAATGCGGGCGCACCGGTGCTGGCGGGGAGCGTGTTTACCGGAACATATGTGTATGCGATGAGCAACGACGGGTGCCTGGTGGTGATCGACGCCAAGACGGGGAAGAAAATTGAAAAATTGTTCATGAATGCGCCCGGCAAACCTGGGACGGCGCTGAGTTTTGCCGGAGGGTGGCTTTCGGAAGGTCGGCTTATCGTGGCGAGCGAGACGGGAGGCGTTAAGTGCCTCATCGGGAGCCAGAAACAGCCATGATGCGGCCCAGTGCTTACATTCTGCCGCTTGCCGAGTGTCATGATTTGACGCTTGTGGGGGGAAAAGCAGCGAACCTTGGGCGGATGATCCGTGGCGGTTTTCGTGTGCCTGACGGGTTTGCGATTACCACCGAGGCTTTTGCGGCATGGCGTCAGGGGGAAGAGAGCGCGGGGATGCCTCTGGTGATGTCACGGGAGATATGTGATGCGTATGAGCGGCTGGGGGGAGGCCGGGTGGCGGTGCGATCTTCCGGGACGGCTGAAGACATGGGCAGCGCCTCAATGGCGGGGCAGTATGAGAGTTATCTGGATGTGAACGGGGAAGAAGAGTTGGTGGAGGCGGTGCAGAAATGCTGGGCCAGCGCGGCGTCGGTGCGGAGCCGTGCTTATCTGGAAGAAAAAGGGATTAACAGCGCCTCCGCAATGATGGCTGTGGTGGTGCAACGACTGGTGAGAGCAGAGGTGTCGGGCGTGTTGTTTACCGCCAACCCGATTGGCGACAGGCAACAGGAGATGCTGCTGGAGGCAAGCTGGGGTCTGGGAGAGGTAGTGGTTTCCGGTGATGTGCAACCGGATGTGGTAAGGATTGACAGTGAGACGGGCCGTGTGATTGAAACGGTAATCGGGGATAAGCGATTGCAGCATGTGGCAGGGAGCAAAGAGCCCATTCACGTGGAAGAAAGACGACGGCATGAAGCATGCCTCAAAAGCGGAGACGTGGATGGGCTGTGGCAGTTGGGCAGGCGCGTGGCGGAGCATTTCGGAGGAGCGCAGGATATCGAATGGGCGATCGAGAGCGGAGAAATATACCTGCTTCAGACGCGGCCGATTACAACCAGTAGGGATGCCCGGGCGCGGGATACGGTGTTGAACAAAGTGCGGGGTGAACTGCGCCAAGCCACTGCGATGGGAGAGGGGCCGTGGGTGGTACACAACCTTGCGGAGACGCTGCCGCACCCCAGGCCGCTGACGTGGAGCGTGATCGAAGCATTCATGGCGGGCGGCGGGGGGTATGGCGCGATGTACCGGAAGGCGGGTTTTGAGCCATCGGAGAGAATGAAGAAAGAGGGTTTTCTGAGGCTGGTCGCGGGGCGGATCTATATGGACTTCCGACGTGCGCCGGAGATGTTTTTTGCCGATTTTCCCTATGAATACGATGTGGGTCTGCTGAAGCGGAATCCGGGGGCTTCGCAGGCGGCCCCGACGGTGGCCAGCGGGGGGGTGATTCGGCGAATTAAAGCGGGCTGGAAGGTGCGTGCGGCGGGGAGGAGGCTCAAGGAGCTTTCCAGGGGCATGGACGAAGTGCTGCGAAGTGAGCTGTATCCCAAGGTGAAACAGTATGTGAGAGAGGAGAAAAAGCGCGATTTAATGTCGATGCGGAGCGAAAAACTGATTGATTTATGGCAGGAGCGCAAGCGGCGGGTGCTGGATGAGTTTGCGCCTGACACGCTGATCGGAAGCCTGATCTACGGCATGGCGCTTGAAGAGCTTGAGAAATTCATCCGGGAACTGGATTGGGAGGCGGATGGCGCGGCGATGGCGCTGAGGCAGTCAAGCGCCGGAGAGGCCAGCAGCACGCTTATCGCCGATGCCCATCTTCATGAAGTGGGGAGCGGGAAGCGGTCGGTGGAAACCTGGATTGCAGAGCATGGTCACCGGGCGCCGATGGAGTTTGATTTATCAGCCCCCCGGTGGCGTGAGAAGCCGGAAGCACTGCACGAAATGGCCCGGCAACTGGGACAAGGCGCAAGCCCGATGGGGAGGCATGAGGCCAGCCGGCGTGCCGCAGGCGCGGAATTGGATGCTTTTGCGGTGAAATTGAGGGTTGCGGATCGTGAAGAACTGCGAAGGCGGGTGAAGACGGCGCAGAAGTACGCGGCATACCGGGAGAATGGAAAAGACTGTTTCATGCTGGGGTATGACTTGCTGCGCGATGTGGCTGTCGAGGTGGGAAGGCGGCTGGAGATTGAGGGGGGTGTCTTTTACCTTTCTGAAGGGGAGATGCTGGATGCGCTGAAAACGGGGTCTGCGCCAGTGGGGCTCATCAAGGAACGCAACGCGCTTCATGAGGCGCATAGCCGTGTGGCGCTGCCGGCGTTTATTGATGGGGGGATGCTGGAAAGGCTGGGGGAGCCCGCCTGGGAGGGAGGAGAAGCATCCGGGGGGCACCATGTCTCCGTGATTTCAACGGGGGTGGCCAGCGGGCCGGCGCGTGTATTGGCATCGCCGGATGGCGGGGCGGGATTGGGGCATGGTTACATCCTGGTGTGCCAGAGCACGGACCCTTCATGGACGCCTTTGTTTATCAATGCCGCGGGCTTGATCATTGAGCGGGGCGGGGCGCTGTCTCATGGCGCCGTTGTGGCGCGGGAGCTGGGATTGCCGGCGGTGGTGATGCCGGATGCGACACGGATCATCAAAGATGGGGCGTGTGTGCGGGTGGATGCGATCCATGGGACGGTGAGCCTTTGCGGGGAGGGGGAGGAAGCGACGCCGCTTGCGCAGCGTGATGAGGGCGGGGTTATTCCCAAGGATTTGATGCCGCCAGTGAGGAGCCGGACTGAAAAGCGGGCGGCGAAAGCGGCCATCATCGGCGTTGTGGTGTGGGCCGTGTTCCTGTGGGTGTTTTTTTGGCTTCCTGCTGCATGGCTGAGGTGGCCGATCATTGCAGGCATGGATTATTTCCTGTGGCCGATCGTCAGGAGCGTGGGGAAGCCTGCGACGGTGGTGGTCATTGCGGCGGCGGTTGCGCTGAGCACGCTTGTCGTTCAAAAGCTGGTCACGGACAACCGCAGGCTTTGGGAAGCGAAGCGGCGGGGGCAGGCGCTTGGCCGAAAGGCGGAAGCACTTGACGCGCAAGCGCCGGAGCGGCGTGTGCTGCTTGAAGCGGCGACGGCTGCGCAATTGCGCATCGCAGGGGCCGGACTGGCACCGGTGGGCATTCTGCTGGGGCTTCTGGTGCTGCCGTTTGTGTGGATGGACGCGCGCGTGGGGGAGGCGGCGCGGAGCCCGGCGGCGGGGGCGGATGTGCAGGTTGTGGTGCGGATGGCAAGCGATTGGGATGAGCCGGTCTCGATTCATCTGCCGGAGGGGTTGACGCTTGATGAGGCAAGTTCCGTTTCCGCCACCATGCCGCCCATCCGCAAGACACTTGAGCGGCTGCTGGCGCTGTATCAAAGGACGGAGGCGAATGCCGCGCAAACGCCGTGGGAGGTGGAGGCGGCAGGTGAAGCTTCCAGCCAGGCGGCAATGGACGACCTGCGCGACTATCTGAGTGCGGGAATTCCGGCGCAGGAACTGGTCTGGGTGGTGCATACCCAGGTGGGCCTGGATGATCGGTTTACGGTTGAGGTGAGCACGCCGGGGCATAAGCCGGTGGCGATCACAGGTGCGGTGGGGGAGAGGTATCCACCGGGTGCGGCATCGGTGGCTGGAGAGGAGGAATCGCCGATCAAAGAGGTGCAGCTTGGTTATTCAAGGCCAAGGCGGGAGGAAGGCTTTTGGCGGCCGTTTAAGTTTCTGGGAGGAAAGAGCGGTTGGATAGGGTGGCTGACGGGGCTGGATATCGGGTGGGTGTGGCTTTACGTTGCGGTGTATCTGCCCTGTGTGTTGATCTTGCGGCGGGTGCTGGGCATTGCATGAGCGGCAAGCCGGGGAGGAAGCGTCCGCAGGGGGATTGGCAGGGCCCGTAAATACAAGATGATAAAAAAAGCGCACGACAGACGAGTGGGTATTTTTGCAGGCTCGAGGTTTGATGAAACCAACAGGACGGCGGAGCGCGTTTGAAGGACTCAAGGCGGTACGTCAACGGCAGCGAGGAATCATGAAAAAGCAAAAAAGACCCGTCAGCAAGCATGTGACCCAGGAAGACATTGCGGGCGGGCGCTGGAGAGGCGTGGCAAATGATGGGTATGAAGCCGGTGGCTTGAGATGGTGTGGGCGTGTGTGTGCCGGGCGTGTGGGACTTTTCGTAGCACAAGGGGTCTGGGCGGAGTGGGTTGTTTAAGGCGCTGGGGCCGGCGGGTGAGAGGGTGGAGGTTTCCTGGTGGCGGGTGGAGCGGTCGCAGGGGTTGGAAAAATGGCCGGGAAGCTTTGGCAAACCCGATGCCGTGATGTGGATGATTCGTCAGTGGGGTCGATCTTGTGAGTTGCCTGTGTTAACGACCTTGCAGGATTGGAATTCCGGAAAAAACCGGCCTGCGTTGGCGCATGCCTGAGATCGCACCACCCAATTGCCCCTAGGACCCGCTAAGGGCTTGCACGAATAGGCGTGAGGAGAGGCGTGATTTAAGGTGTTCTCATCACCTTTTTTTATGAAAGAAAACCCAATGTATCACCACGTAAAAAGTCTCATGTATACCGTGCGGGTCGGCCACCCCGACCCACGATTCGGCAATATGCTTCTTGAACAATTTGGGGGAGCCAATGGCGAACTGGCGGCTGCCATGCAGTATTCCATCCAAGGCCTCAACTGCGATGATCCGGCACGTAAGGACATGTTGATGGACATTGGCGCGGAAGAACTGAGCCATCTGGAAATTGTCGGCACTCTCGCCCGGATGCACTTGAAGCCGATGAAGAAAGACCGGAGTGCCGCTGAGGCCGACCCCTTGGTGGCCATTGCCGGCGGCGGTGGCGTGACGCTGTGCAACTCTATGGGCAACGCCTGGACGGCGGACTACTTGAAGATCACCGGCGAACTGGATGTTGACCTCCGCAGCAATATCGCTGCGGAAGCACGAGCCAAAATCGTGTACGAACGGCTGATTAACTTTTGCGACGATCCCGGCACCAAGGATGCACTCCAATTCCTGATGACCCGGGAAATCACCCATCTCAAAGTTTTCATGATTGCGCTGGAAAGCATGGGTAAGTCGGCGCTCTCCATCGGCAAGATTCCTCCGACCCCAGGCATCGTGGATCAGTATTTCAACACTTCGACCGGCCATGCGGATAGCGGAGACCGAGACGCCATCGGTCCCTGGAACCAAGGCAATGGATTTGTGAAAGTGGATGCTCCGGCGTTTGGTGAATTGCTCAACCCCAAGAGCGGCGAGCGGGCCTCAGAGACGATCGGGCTTGCCACAGATGCCCCACTGAATGAGCTGAGCCAGGATGGAAATTTGTCTACCAAAGGGAGGCAGACGGGTGATGGGAAGCCGAGCCGTAAGGGGCGCAAGTAAATTTTTTGTGATGTTTCCTACACGAAAAACGCCTCGGATGAATTCATCTGGGGCGTTTGTCTTTTTTGGCCGATGGCATTTGAAATTGGGCAAAGATTAGAGTATTTTCCATTAATTAATATCCTTTTGCATGAAGGTATAGCCGCAATGCTGGATATAGGCTTGGCATTCTTCTGAGTCGAACAGATCGACGGCTTCTCCAAGGGTCTGCCACAAGCCATGAACTGTCCGTTCCTTGGCCTTACGCAGCAGCAACTTGATCTTGGCAAACACCTGTTCGATCGGGTTGAAGTCAGGGCTGTAAGGAGGCAGGTAGATCAGCATCGCCCCGCCCGTGCGATGGCCGACTCCACGCCCGACACCTTGTGGCTCGCCAGGTTGTCCATGACCACGATGTCCCCGGCTTTGAGCGTCGGGCACAGGTGCTGGCGGACATAGGCCACGAACAAGTCGTCATCGATGGGGCCATCGACGACCAAGGGAGCCGTCAGCCCCGTGGATCTAAGGGCCGCGATGAATGTCGTTGTCTTCCAGTGCACGTGGGGCACCTTGTCGATCAAAGGACGGTCGGTCGGGCAGCGCCCGTAGCGCCGGGTCATGTTGGTGCTGGCTCATGTCCCGTCAATGAAGACCATGCGCGAGGCGTCAATCCCTAGGAACCGTTGCGGCCATTCCCGGCGCCTTTGGGCGACGTCGGGCCGGTCCTGCTCTTTGGCGCAGAGCGTCTTTTTTTGAAGCTGATCTTCAGCTTCTTGAGCGCCCGGTGAAGTGTGGGCACGCTGACCTTCACGGGCAGCATGGCGCGCAGGGCCTCCAGGGTGGCGTCGGGGTGCTGACGGACCGCTTCCAGCAGTTGTGGCTTGTGGTCGGCCAGGAGAGACGTGCCCACGCGCCGCCCACGGGGCTTGGGGTCGTAGCGGCCGGTCTGGCGGTAGGTTTTCATGAGCTTGCGCACCCAGATGGCGCTTACGCCATACTTGGCCGCGATTTCGTCAAGCTTCATACCCTTGAGGCGATCCTCAACGACCCGTTTTCTCAAGTCCATGGAATAAGTCTTCATACAGGCCTCCTTGCCCATATCAAGACTATCGACACGATGGATATATATTAATGAAAATTACTCTAGTCTGGAAATACTTGAAAATCGGGCAAATGAGGTTTTGCAAGGTGCTGGTATGGGGGCG
The DNA here is from genome assembly GCA_964527265.1 of uncultured Phycisphaeraceae bacterium. Classification (GTDB taxonomy): domain Bacteria; phylum Planctomycetota; class Phycisphaerae; order Phycisphaerales; family Phycisphaeraceae; genus CAZGOM01. The sequence goes on from CAZGOM010000001.1 coordinate 60,986, forward strand.
TGACCACAACAAAAAAGCGCGTAAATGTTTTTGGTTAAAACACTTACGCGCTTGGTGTCGCATCGGACATAGTGGAGCCGGGGGGAATTTCAGATTTGCGAATTTTGAAAAGTTTTACATGATTCGTAAGTTATTGTTATTTCAACGGTTGTGGTGGTAGGTGGGTTGACTAATAAAGCTGTGGATCGTCAAAAATCGGACATGACTCATCGGACACGAGATTTTTTTTCAAGGGTGTCTTTTTCCTCTTCCGGCTCTACATGCCAAGGCGTTACACCTGAGCTGGAGCCATTTTTACGATCTGGGCGGCGCAATTAAGGCGGGCTTCAGGCCTTCCTAGAACCAGTTGAAGTTTTGTTGGCGATGAGTTGGCGTTGGCACTCGTCTTCCCAGCATGGTCTCAAAATCCGCGCGCTAGAGAGCTGCCGTATTCCCCAGCAGATGAGCGGTTGGGGAAAGGGTTGAAAGAAGAGAAGATGGAGTTCATGAACGGCAAAAGGATCATCGAGCAATCGCAGTCGGGCTGGGCACAGAATCGGCAAGTTGAGCTGTGTGCAGGAGGAAGACACGATTCTGGGCCGCAGTTCTATACCACTGTGGTGCGAGACAACTTGTTTCAAGAGTTGAGTGCTTGTGCAAGGCGGGAGATAGGTTCGGGAGATGGGTCACAGCTGAGAAGGACTAAGAGTCGATTGCCTGGTTTACAAGCGCTGCATGGGTCTACGGCAATTGCAGTGAATGTATTTCATTACTGGCAGTCACGGGATGCAACCGTACTTGCCGAATGTCTTGGCGTGCCTGTTGATGAATCTATCCGAATTAAGTTTGAAAAGAAGTTCATGATTCAGCCGCAATGGAGACCGCCGAATGTGGATGTAGCGCTGGAGTATCAGAGTAATCGGGAGCTAGATTGGGTGGGCATCGAGTCGAAATTCCGGGAGCCATATCCGGCGAGCCGGCATCGGTTGATTGATCACAAATATCTTGCACAGAGTGTGCTTTGGGATGGTCTGCCCGAAACCCGGAGACTGGCTGGGAGTATTTGTGGCGAGGATAGCGGCAAGGAGCGTGAGAAGTCACATCTTTACCGAGGGCAGTTGATCAAGCATTTGCTGGGGATGAGGAGGAACAGAGTCGACAACAAGAAAGACGCGAGAAGGGTGATGCTGGTGTATTTGTGGTATGAGGTGCCTTCAGATGAGAGTGACGCACATCAGCGTGAAATCAATGATTTTGGCAGCATTTTGTGCAAGGACAATGTCCTGTTCAAAGCAATGACGTGGCAGGACCTGATTGAGAAACTCGCACTGCGGTCGGGCGACGATCATGGTGACTACCACAAGTATCTGAAGGAGCGGTATGTGGATTCGATGGCTGCGGCAGGCTACAGCCGTTAGTCCCTTGTCTTGTGCGCACTTTGCAGCCTGCCCATAATTCTGAAGAGTGATATGAGTGACATATAAGCTCACGCTTAGTCCCGCAAAAACGAAGTGTCGCGACCCCGGTCAGGTCATTCCCAGAGCCTTGATCGCTGCCGTCAGCGGGTCAGAGAAGAATACGGGATCAACACGCTCGACGATATCGCCAGACACTTCGAGGAAGTTGCGCTTATTCTCCAGAGGCACTAGCGCCCGGCGCGCGCCGTTGTCCATCGCAACTTGAAGTGGCTCGGCCAGGGAACGCATCGGCTTAATGTTGCCTTGGATGCTCAGGTCCCCAAGGATCACAAGACCAGCGAGAACAGAATGCCGCTTGATGGCGGAATATACTGCGACGACCAATGCGATTCCGGCTTCACATGGAACGTGATTGCCCAGCAGGTCAATCGCTTCGACGTGGAAGTCTGTTGTATCGAATTGTTGGCCGATGCCCATCTTTACCTTCTGGCTTTGAAGGTATGCAAAGGCTCGTTGAAGTGATTCCTTCATCGGCCCTTCTACGCCCCCCGCAATTTTGAGTTTGCCAGTACCCGATGAGCAGCCTACTTCAAGGCGGTAAAGCCCCACTTTACTTTGGTCATCAACTGAAGCGGTATAAAGGGAACCGGGGGCCAGTGGATCGGCTGCGATGGTGTCCCGTCCCCCTTGTTCAGGCACGCCCACAAACCGTTCTTCGCGAGTTTCGTTGTCGATAAAAGAGAATGAAGTCTGGTGGTATTCAAAAGACCCCATTTTCTTGAGCTGTTCCTTCACGCGCCGACGGCCTTCAAGGGCCAGTTCCACAAGCTCGGCTAGCTCGGGTTTTGACAACTCTCCGTGGGGATAGATCAGCTTTATCAGCCCAGACACTGACTTGCGGACCGCTTTCACATCACGAGCGTTCAAGTGGGACCCGAGTGAAAAATGGCGGTCGATCACCTCGGTGAAGTTATGCTTGCGCAGCTCTCGCAAGGCCTCTGCCAAGTAGTCAACAACAAAGCCATAATGGTCAGTGAAGAACTCGACGCGCATCTTGGGGATTTCCCACCCAGGGATGTAGAAGTGGATGCGGTCAAGGAACGCCATGTCCTCTCGGATCACATCGGGCATCGGCATAAACAGATGCGACGACCGAACCATGGCCTCAACTGGCTGGTTAGTGTTACCGAACATAGCGATCGATGCCATGCCTGAAAGTGAGTCTTTGCCACGAGCGAAAGTGCCCGACTCGCAGTAGGTCTTTAGTGTGGTCACGACCTCCTTTGGCATCTTTTGAAGGTCGGCAATTTCATCAAAAGCAACTGCATCCCAGATGCCAACGAGCCCCATTTTCGCACTAGCCATGTTGTAAAAGAGATTCGCAACCGTTGTCGGGCCAGTCAGAAGGATCGTGTACGGAGAAAGCTCTTGATAACCATAGCTTTTGCCGGTTCCACGGGGGCCAAGTTCTACGAGGTTGTAGTTCTGCTCACAGAGGGCCAGCAGACGAACGAGGAAAAGCAATTTCACACGTCGCTGAAAATGGGAGGGTTCCATGCCAATGGTGCGAAGAAGCAGATCAATCCATTCGTCAGTGGTGAACTGGCTTCGACAACTGCGGTATTCATCCAGGTCAAAGGTTGCCAATTGAATTGGCTTCAGCCCTTCAATCCAGAATGGACTCCGTTTGCCGGTCGCTTCCTCATCGTATTGGTGCTTAATGTCTATCTGCGCCCAAATGCCCCCCATCAACAAACGGTCGTATTGCCGAAGGTAGTGCTCAGGGACGTGGACGAACTTGTGGCCGAAATTTTTGAGTTCGGCCCAGTGTTTGTCGTCATCTGAAACATATCGCACTTGCACCTTGTCGATAAGCGTGTGCTTCCCCTTGTCTTTAACCATCGACTGAGCTTTATTTGCTTCGTCGGGTCGGACAAAGTTCGAAGACAGGGTGTTGTTCACCACTTTCAATCCGGCGTTGATAGCGACTGGATCATTGGTGGCGCAGTATTTTCCCAACAGGTACTCAAGGACGAAGACCGGGACATTGGCTCCCACCTTCACCTTGCGAACCAAGTCTTTACGGACAACCTTGCCCGCAAACACTGTTGCCACTTTGCGATCAAGTTCAGGCATGACTTAGTCCTCACATCGAAATAGCGACGTCCATAGCAAGAGGAGCCGTCAGTTCTGCGCCTGTGGTGGCATCCAGGAGGTAGATTCCAACGGTCTTTTGTGTGATCTCTTCAGACAGCATCACAGTAACGGTATTTGGTTCGAACCGCTTTTTGTCGCTCTCGGAAATTTTCAACTTCACTTCTCCGGTAGCATCCTCAAACCCGTAAGAGGCGCTCACCGGAACTGAAATGCACTTCTTGTTCGCTCGCAGCTCGATCCGCACCTTGGGCGGGTCGAATCCGAACAGGCTTGATTCGCTCTGGCTCCCAGCGATTTGCACTGAAAAGAATCTTGTTGTCAATTTGGGTGTTCCAGGCGTCATCATCCATTGAATGCCGGTGATTGGGGTCGAGGATTTCGCCGTTGAGTGCATCACCACCACAGGTACGATCAGTTCTTGAGGAGACAATCCTCCGTGGAAGTAGGCTCTTCCCCCGCCCTTCGATTTGAAAACTGCAAAGGTCCACGGGGTTGCCAGGTCATATTCACTCTCTACGCCAAGAGAGCCCAGCGGGACTCGCAAATACGATGACTCCGAATTTCCTCCGACACCCACCCACACCCGGCGATGCAGATCTTCCACCTTCCCGCCAGGAGCATCGATTTTAATGTCTTCACTGATCTCGTCGGCGAACAAGTACCCGTGATCGGCAACCAACACGATGGTCTTAATGCCGTGATCGGCCAGAATCCGTAGGCCTCGTCGTAAATGGTTGAGCACGCCATCAATTTGCAGGCGGGCCTGGGCCATGTTGTCAGCCTCGCCAAGTTCGTCAATTTCTTGCGAGGTAATCAGAATAAGTTGGGCATTTTGAATGCCATCTTTAATCTTTTTGCCTGGCTTGGGCAGTAGGTCGTCAAGCTTGGCGTCGAAAACTGGCACGCCAGCGTGTTCCTTTAAGAAAGCCACTCGATCTTTGCGGTCTTTAATGACCTTGCCCGCAATCTCCAACCCGAGTTTTCCGCCACCGACACTCACCACTTTTACTGCCTCATGAGCCTTGGGTAGAAGCGCCGCCATCCCGATCTCGGTGATCGTTGGCACAGTGCCGATGGACGGCAAGCATTCGATGCTGAAGTCATCAGCCAGCAATCGGCATAACTCACGGGCCATCTCGTACCGTAGGGCGTCCACCCAAACGTAGGCCACCTTGCCTTCGCCCAAACGTGGCTTCACCTGCTTCTCGAAGAAGTCTCGCTGTCGTAGCACCCCCTTAATAGGGTGCTTCGCCTTGGCGAAATGGGTGACGAAATGTTTAGCAAGTTCGGAGCCGACCTCGGTGTAGCGCTGCTCTGCCTTAGTGATGAGCTTCTCCAACCCCTGGTGATCGTCCCCGATGGCGAACTCAAAGTTGTACCTGCGGCTCTCCATGTGCCGGTGATGTGTATCAAGCAAGCACCACGGTTGGTCGCTATCGGCATACGCTTTGACGAGAGCGGGTATGGTGATCGGCGCTTTCTTAATTTCCTTTCCCACACGGTCGGCTTCCAACAGGACCTCAGCAGCGGACGAGATCAGCGCCCAGCGTGCCTGAATCTTCGGCTCGACTGTGGCCCAGAAACGCGAAAGACGGAGCTTGGCTAACTCTAGGAGTTTTGCTGTTGCCTGCGTAAGCAGCGCGCCTTCGACATGGGACAGCAGAGTTCGCTCAACCCAAGTGAAGGTTTCGCATTCTTTAAGCAGTTCGATCGGCAGATCATGCTGACCGAGGGCAAGCTCTTTCTCGGTCTTATTGGCAACTACAACGTAACTGGAGCGATGCTCCTGACTGTTGCGCCATGAACGAGCGAGTCGCACGCAAGCATCGATGCCGCTCGCGCTGTGGGCTGCCGAAACCGACGACAGCGAAGAGGGTGCTGTCTCTTTTAGGACGGCGTACAAATCGGTCAGAAGAATGTGTCGGCCGAGTTTCCTCCGCCAGTTTGATAACGATTCGGCGGCAGGAAGCTCAATGTCGAAGCTTATTTGCAGCAGGCGACGTAGTTCTTTGCCGGCCTGCTTCTTTTCGATCTCCGAGTCGTACTGATTGTCGTGAAGGAAGGCCAGGGAGACATCCTGTGGATTAGCTGAGCCGAAGATCAGGACGAGCACGCCGCTGGAAATGTCTTTGCCTTTGTCGGCAAGCGAGTTGAGGTCGGCCAATGACAATTTGCCTGCTTCTACCTGCCGCTCGATCTCGCCTACTTGATCCTCGCCCAGAATCGGCCTGAGGGCGTTGCGGGCGACGACTGACAGGCGAGTATTGCACGCCGGGGGTTGTTGTCGAGGCTGCACAATGACGCCGGCGGCGTCAAGTTCGATCAGAGCCGCCTGAGTTTTTTCTCGCTCAATAGGAACATAAACAATCAGTCGAGGTGGCTGTCCCTCGTTCATCAGATAGTCGATTTCTTTCCGCAACTTGAGGAAGCTGCCTTCGAAGCGAGCCACCGTGGTCTTAAGAAGCGTGAGTTCTTCTACCACTGATCCGTAAGCTTCCTCTGGGTCGTACCAAATGACCAGTCCCTTTTCATCGACTTGCTTGGCAATGAGCTGCACGAGATATTCAGTGACTACGGCCATTTCTCTAGCTACTCCTCGGCGGGTACCGGTTGAGCGTCGGGAGCGTCCAAGCCGGCCTCCCACGCAAAAAATTGAATTAGATCGCCGGGAAAAAACATGCGAGCGGCTTCCTTTGCACCTCGATACCGATTCATGCGATCACGAATGAAGACGAGTGCCTCGCTAAGTTCGAGATGAAGGGGTGGTGCTGGATTTTCAAACGCACCCATCTTTCGCGCAGAACTTGAAACCAGAACTTTGGCAAAGCACAAATTTTGATGATGAACGACGCGCTGATTACTAAGTGCATCGCACACGTTATTACATGCTTCTTCAGGCAATACACCGAATCGACGCAGTGCGTACCGGACACGCATTGGGCGAAATGCGCGGTTGATGGAATCCTCGTCATAGCCCCCGGTCTTGATTTCAGCGATCACGCAGACGGTTTTGCGCAAGTGGTCTAATCCCCAACCTGCGAACCGATCATTATCCCAGTCGTCCAGTTGCCCACCAATCTCTTCAAAGACGTGGGGAAATCTAACGGCTAAGAGGTCCGAATCAGCGTTATGTCTCCTGGGAGCATCTGGCCGATGAAGTACGAAATTCGCCAGTGGAAGAAAACCATTAAGACGGAAATACCAGTAGGCGAGTGATTCACCAAAGTTCATCACTTCACCAACCCTTTCTGACGAAGCTGCTTGCTAATGGACGACCACTCATATTGACCTTTAATGAGTTCATCCCAGTATTTCTTGGCTTCCTTCCACGGGACGAGTTCCCAAAGCGGGGCGATATTCAGGACGACGCCATCGTGGAGGTCGGGTTGGAGATACAAATTGGCCGCCCGCCTTAGTTTGTCCTCGAAATCCCTTAGTTCGGAGAGGAAGTCCTCCTGTCGTTCTGCTTCTTTGGCGAGCCGCTTGGTTTCCTTGTCAGTGGCATCTGCGGTGACTTTCTGGGAACGGAGCAAATCGAGGCGGCTAGTTTCTAAGCGAATCTTAGGCTCGACATAATTCACCAGAGCCTTGAACAGTATGTCTGTGTCGAGTCGGTGGTAATACAACCAAATCGCGTAATTCTTTTTCGAGGATTGCAATAACCAGTAAATCGGTGCCTTACGACGACTCTTCGAATAGCGGCAGGCGTGATCGTCCCAGAAGCCACCTTTGCCAGGCTTGCGCAGATAGTCGCGTAACTCGTTGATGCCAAGAATCTCACAGGCTTCCTTCTCAATGGACTCCGCACGGTCGTTCCAGACGACTTCGAAGACACCTCGAATCTTTCGCGCGATGTCATCTATGTGATCAGCGTCATCGGGATGAATGCCATTATTGTCGATGCTAATCGGATAGCTGTTAGGGGTATTGACTGGTGGCAACCCATCTTCACCTTGTAACATTCCGAGGGCGCAACCGGGCAATTTGTCGAACGGACCTGGCAGTTTCCGAGCATCGACAACTGATTTTCGGATATCCCATCGGCCCATCACCACGCCAACTGTCCATTGAAACACAGATCGGACCAGTCCATCAGATGTAGCAGAAGTGATTTGGTCATCGTCGGTTTCTGCGGTTTCCTCAGCAGGTGTATCTGATGAGGTGGCAATTGATGCATCAAGCAATTGCACGAGATCAGCTTCGGGTAACGAGTAAAGCCCTGCCACCTCTGCATCTAGTTTATCTTGAATATTTTCTAATTCGCACACCTGCCTGCGAATGTATTCGTCAAGCGATCGTGCTTCAGATTTGAAGTCGGTCTCTCTTGGCATTGCGGGGTAGGTGAAGGTGTGGTCAGTCTCATTCAGACGTAAGAGTTCTCGTTTGGTGTGATGTGCCTTAGCTGCGAGCGCTACCAAGTATTCTCCGTTTTTGGGGCTCAAAGTAGGAAAGGGAGTGGATGAAATTTGTCCGACCTGAAATGATTGAGCCAAGCTATGCGTCCCACTACGTAACGCCATCAATTTGCGAAATGGGTTCGACAGGGTAATTGCAAGAACTCGAAGTAAATCCTGTTCACTGTCACCATCCACGAAAATACACGACCCCTTGACATCAAAGATCGCTCCTGATGGTAGTGGCGAAGTTGCAAAGCCACCTGTACACCGATCAGAGTAAGTCAGTGCAGACCGAAAATAGTGGTCCTCGCTTCGGACACTTCGAGAAGGGGAGTTCCCAAGTTGCCGGGCGTAATCCTTGACCTCTGCACCCTTGTGGGACCAATTGACACAAAGCGTTAAGTCGCGGTAGTAGGGACTATAACCTCCGCCTTTGGCATATGGAAACCAATTGATGCCGAGCGATGCTGCTGGTACTTCCCACCAGCATCTCAAGAAGCGAAAATTATCGCTTGTTTGCAATCCTACTCGATTTTCTCGACCATCGCTCTCCAGCGGAGGGAGCTGGTGAAATAAGCGGCGCACTCGTTCGCTTACCCAATAAAAGAATGGCGTCCCTGGTACTTGCCGAAAGGATTCAGGATTAACGTGATATTCGTTACCCGACCTGCTTCCCATCGAAATCGAGGTGGTAGCTAGTCTCAAGCATGTTTCTTTGTCTACTTCGTTGAGCAACCGAAGGAATGTACAAGTGTTGTCTATCTTTCGAGCAGTCACACAATAGGCGGCGGTCTCCACCATTGCCGTATCGAGTACGTTACTTCCAAGGTCGCATACAACCGTCGGAGAAGCATTGCCTAGGAGGATCTCCTCTCGCCACTGCTGAAAGGACGACAGGAAAAAACCTGTACGAGAGGTGATCGCTCCAAGGTGTCCAGCGTGACGAAGTAGCAAAGTACCTCGCTCTACAAAGGCGGCATACAAATCGTTCTTCGTTCGTGGGTACTGTTCTTCGATAAGCGACTTTGCAGGTTTACTAGAGTCGCCAAACGGTGGATTCATCAGAACCACGTCGTATAATTTCTGGCAAAGATCTATGAAGGCAAAGCCACGAACAGCATCATCTGAGAACAAACGGCGTTGCAGCCGCTGGCTGCTTTGTGCTTTTTCTGCGTAAAAGCGTAGTGCTTCCACAACCCGTGCTTCGGCTTGCTCGAAAAACTGGGAGTCCGTGAGGTCTGAAAGATCGAACAGCGAAGTCTGTTCCGGTTTTCCATCCAAGCGGTCCATCGCTGCTTGTGTAAACAGCAGCGGCTGACCATTGCGATCTGTAGCTTTCGTCGTCTCTCGAACATATTGATCCTTGGCGGCGGCTACAGAGTCCCGAATCTGTTCCTCAATTTTAAGCAGCGAACCAGCTTCCCCGGCCAGTTTCATCTTGTCGAAAACGACCTCAACAACTTGGCCGAGGACTTTGGGCTCAAGCTGGCCCACGAACTCCTTGAGCATCTGCTCCTCACCCGGCATCGGTTCGGCACAGACGAAATTGGAGCGAGTGATTTTGGGCCGATTCTTCCTCAATCCCATTTCCTGATAAGCTCGCTGGCAGCGGAGCCACAAAGCAAGCGCGGCAATTTGGCTAGCCCGTAAGTCAATGTCGATACCGTGGAGATTGTGTGCGAGGATCAGCCGAGGCACATCTTGATTGAAGGCATCTAGTGTCGGGTAGTCCCTTTTCAATAGCGGGCTGAGCTCGGGATCGGTATAGGCTTCCTCGTAGATCGTCTGCAATAGGTCAAAACTGTACAGTAAGAAGTGACCACTACCGCAAGCCGGATCGAGAATCCTGAGTTCTCGTGGGTCTTTCTTCTGGCGGTGCGGGATGTGGACTGGGAGACTGAGCAGTTTTTCCTCCGAAAGATCGTCCTTCCCCGCGATCGCGTCTGGGGTGGGCTGTTTTTCTTCCTTCAGGAAAATTTCGGTGGGGCGACGGATCAAGTATCGGCATTGGTTCTTGATCTTTGAATCGCTCTTTCGCATCTCGTACCAGATGCGACCAAGCGTATTATCTGTGAGGAACTCCACCACATACCGGGGCGTGAAAAACTGGTTGCGGAAAGCAAGCTCATAGGAGTTACGAGGGGCTTGGCTTTCCTTCCGAGCCTGGTCTCTCAATTCCTTAGGCGTGAAGTACTGGTAGACCCAGCCGATGGTTTCGTCCTGCGACCAAATCTGTGACCATTGCTCCCGCAGTTCGATTTCGTCGGCCTTGATCCCACCACCGTTGAGAAGATCGAGAACTTCATCGAGCGTCTTCTGCCGAGGGTAGAGTCGATTGGCGGGATCGTTCGGATTGAACAGCACGCCAATTTCTTCCGAAAGGAGCCCACCCAGCCAGTCCAGAAAATGTCTGTAGGCGATTTCTTGTTGTCCCGTGCTGTAAAGCCTCTCCTCTGCCTCATGGCCGTTCATCCCCAGATAATGAAGAAAACCGTTCGATTTGATGCCCCGGCTGACCGCTTCTCGGAATTTCTGGCCACCGACGTAAACCTCACGGGCCTCCATCATCTTGTAGGCGCAGAGTCGGTTGAGATGCGTGAAGGCAATTTCCCGTACTAATTGGTCGAGAGCCTCCTTTGGCTTAAATCCACGGGCCTTAATGTGGGTGAAGTGATCTAGAATGTCCTTGCGAGCCGATCGCTCCTCTTCGGATAGGTGCGTCATTATGGCGTCCGGATCAGCCGTGACCTGATCCTTCTTGGCAAAGATGCCGAACTTTCCTTCAAGCAGCTCTCGAATTTCACCTTTATCCTTCTCTAAATTCTGTTCATCTCCTGCGAGGAGTTTGCGGCACTGCGTCACGACGTTGCGGAGCTTGTTGCGAATTTCTTGGTCCATGTCAGGCCGCTCCCTGCGTCTGTGCTGCTGCTCGCAGTTGTTTCATTTGCTCTTGGATTAGGTCATCCAAGCATATGACTACATGTCGAAACGTATCCACCGCCTGCATAGCGAATGCAGGGGCAATTGGTTGCTGCTCGCCACTCAAATCCGCCTTATTTCGGTCGGCCCGATGCACGATATCGTTGCGGCGACTAACAGTATCTTCGATTAGCTTGCCAAGTTCGATTGGCTTGCGACTCAATTTTGATCCGATTACAGACCATGGATCGTCCACGCCGAACATCACTCCAACGACATGAACTCCACGACGTCCGCTGAGATTCGTCTCCAAATAAAGTCGTACCTTGTTCGCAACAAAGAGGGGATCTGGATCGGAAAGAAGTCGAAGCACATCCGGCAATTCAAATTTGATTGCAGAAAGGTGTCCGAGGAGTTCCTTGTCTCTGACATTGAGGAAGGATCTCCCCTTGATCTTGATAAGCTCCTCGAAATGAGAGTTCATTACCGCAGGCAAGTATGTTTCCAGTCCGGTGCATGCAATCACCACAGCTTGCCGAAGCAAATTACATAATGCACCCTTGCGAATGAGTTTTGGCGAGATTTCTGCCCGCTCTCGAATTAACCCCAAAAAGACCTCGTTGTAAATAACCATCAGCCCCTCATCGTTGTCGGCCTTCACTAAGTCTCGAAGTGTCCCCAGCACGCCTGCCTCGGTATTGGGCGCATCATGTTCCAGCAACCGGTAGACTTTGAGCAGAAGGTCCGCAGGACGGATGTTGTCTTCAAAGATTTGGCGAGGGCCGAGCATGGTTCACTCCAAAATGATGATGGCACCTTCATCGATGCACTTCTGAAGTGAATCCCGAATCAGCTTGAGAGCGTTATCGAGTTCATCTTGGGTTTCAATGGGCCGGTTAAAAAAGTCTGAAACCCGTACCTTACGTACGGGAGCTTTTTTTTCGCTGCCGATAGAAAGTTCCTGTAATTTGACCTGAACTGAGGACTTTAGCCCATCAACGGCGGCAAGATCCGACTCCATCTCCGTCAGGCTAGATTTGCCGAGCGATATTCCTTGCTCAACGAACTCTTTGTCATCATTGGTACCAAGCCTCGCTTGCAGTGGTGACAGTAGCGATGTGGCCATACCAGGATTATTAGCAACGAGAGCGGCCCATTCCGTCCGATTCTGAATATCGTCAATGGCGGATTCGTAGGCCTTCTTGCGGCGGTCGAAGAGCTCACTATAGGCAATTTGGTATGTGTATAAAATCTTTTGGGTCTTGGCGGCAATGTCGGTCCACGAGTCGATGAACTGCTCGGACGCAAGCAGAGTTTTCAGCTGCTCAACAATGGTTTGGAGTTCAGGCGAAGATGCATGAGCGGACAGCCGTTGCCACACCTGATCGGATGCTTGCCGAGCCTGACGCAGGACTCTAATCGCGTCGGCATTAAGCGCCTCGCGGAGCTTGCGAACCTTATCTCGTATCTCTCCGAAGTCCTTTCCATTTTCTGTAAGTGTGCGAACGCAGTCATCAGACACTGACGACTGAATACCTAACAAGGTTTGCTGGTACTCCGAAAGCATCGACAGGATTGGGAGTCGGTGAGCCTCGGCGGTCGCCTTTAACGGGTAAAGCTTTTCCAGTTCCTCCGTGGCAACCTTTTTGAACGCCGTGGCGATGGCCCCCTCTTCAACATCGACTTCCTCGCCAATCAGGTCTTCAAGTTGTTGCACTGCCTGGGTGAGCGTTTTAAGACCGACTGAGTGTCGTGGCGAAAAAAGCGAGGACCGAAATGCTGGATTGTTAGTGAGGGGTATGCGAGATGCAGGGTCTTGGTAGTTGTGAAAGCGGTTGCCTTGGTAGGTGACCTCGATCTCGCCCGCTCGGAACAGTGTGGCGAGCAGCAGCCGCAACATGTCGCGTTCCCACCCATAAGGCGTGCCACCAAAGCGCTTTTCCAAAGCTTTGCCCGTGCGGGTGTCTTTGGTGCCGTAGCTGTGCTCATTCTTGAGATAGTCCAGTACTTCTTTAGCAACGCTGGCAGTCGTACAGATGACGTTTTTGGGACCATCCTTAACTACCAGCCCCAATCCTTGATCCCCAGTGTAGAAGATGCTTGGGAGCGCCTTCAGATCAGCGGCCTTAAGAATCTGCTCAGCTTCGTCGCCAGTCAGCGAACGAGATCCCATTTGCAGCTTGGGGTATAAAGCGGGGACAGCTATCGCGAACTGCTTTTTGAGGATATCGCGTAAGCCATTTCCCAGGGCCGACGCATCCCTATGAATGCCTCGGAACACCCCACTGCCGTGCTCCATTGCTTCGGTGAGCTTGTCTCGCAGGCGAGATTCGAAGCTGCTTTTCGAATTTTTCTCGTCTTGTAAACAGGTTGCTTCGTCGGGGGTGATTTTCTGCTGGGCACTCAATTGGCTGTACTTGTCCACCATTTTTCTAGATGCATGAAGCTGGGCCACAAGTTCATCGACCTCTAAAGTAAGGCTGAAGATCCAATAGAGGTCATTGGCATGTGAGTTCTGCTGACTCTCCGTGCGAATCTCTTCGATGCGCTTGTTTAGTTCGTCGGTATCGTCACAAACACACAGCGTCAGTAGCAATTCGCCGTCTTCGCTCGTGGTGTTGCCATAGATGTTGATACCAACGCGGAACGTACGGTTCTGGTAGCGGTGGGTCTTGAACTCTGGTTCATCGAAAATCTGTTGAAGGGCAGTGCGAGTAAGTTCATTTCGCTCGCGGGGCTTAGGATCAAGGTGCGCACTCCGTTCGTTAGTCCAGTTCTTTTCTTGTGCGGTTTGAAGCTTCCAGCCTTCCTCTGTGTTACGAATGAATTTTGCGGCGTCTAACCCCTTCACGGCAGCTTGCACTTCGGCAAGTGGTGTAGCTTTACCTACTTCATCCACCAGTACGGCGGCAAGATTCGCCTCGGTGCGCGGTAAGTCACGGATAAATTCCAACAGGCAAATCGCTTTGGCAGTTCGCAGCCCCCAGCCATGGTCGTCGGGATCGTTTTTAAAGCGCTCAGAGATCTGATGAATGTCAGTGCGTTTCTCATTGGAGAGATTGCCCTCGACCAATTCGAAGACCTTATCGAGCGTCACTAGCGCCCCAACGGACTTCTTGGCAAAAGCTGTGCGATCTGACACGAGCATCTCGTATGCCTGCTTGATGATCGTGCGGTTGCTCCCGCCGTAATGCCGTGGCGCGCCAGGTTGAAGTCGGATGCCCGACATGATGCCTATGCACAGTTCGATGTAGTGCGGTGGATATGGGTAGAAGTGGACGAAGTCGCTTTCGTTGATGTCGGTGCGACGGGTGGTTCGCTCCAATCGAAGAGCGGCATTTAGTTGGCCTTCATTCTTCTTGAACAAATCCTTAAGGGGCTTCTCAGCATCTGGCTTCTTCATCAACACACGTTTGGTGGCTACTTCCCGAATGTCGGACGGAGCGAGGTCTACCCTATATTTAAAACGGTCTTGTAGCTTGGCGAGTTCTACGCGCTTGGAGTCTATGGCTGCGACAACTTCATCGAGCTTCTCTTGAGATGTGACGACAATCCAGCAGGGAGCCGTGATCTTGTGGGCCTTGAGCAAGTTCTTGCCCACTTTGCCGAACTCTTCAATGGTCGCTCGTAAGTCTTCAATCTTGTCGCCGCTGCGCGCAACATGCTGGCCCACTTCGTCAATGATGAAGACGAGTGCTTTGCCCTTGCGCCGACGTCCCCAAAGCTCAAATGTTCGCTCCACGACCTTGCTGACTGAGATCGACGCGTCTCGATTTCGCTGCGCATGCGCCCATGAGTCAGCCGAAGGGTATGTCTTTGGATCGAGCTTGTGAAGTATGGCGCTGGCGCGCGATAATTTTTGTGCCCCGGCTCGAACAGTTACCCAGTCCTTATTGAGTTCGGACTTGCAAGTAGCGATGAACTCACTGAGTTTGTCTTCGGCCTCAAGCTCTATTTCCAATTCAGCGATGTCGAAGTCTTCCGCGTACCCCAGCTCTCGAAGTAAAACCGTGTAGATCAACTCCGCAATCCGCTGCGTCACTTTGCGTGTATCAGCCTCTTTCGCCACCTCAAACAAAATGACTTCGGTGGGCGTTGTTGTGTTGATGAAGCTCAGCAGGTCGCTAATACGTTCGTCACCAATCTGCTGTTTGAATAGTTCAGCGAAATTTGTGCCGACGACAGTGCGATTCTGGAGCGCGTAACCGAGGTTTTTGGCAAAAGAGCTTTTACCGGACCCGAAGAAGCCCGACACCCAGACGCCGATGCTTTCGTTAGGGTCGGCAGGGGCTTCTGCTACAGCTTTGAGTAACTGGTGGTACTGCTCACGAATGCTATCGGTGGCAACGTACTCAGAGATTTCGGCATAAACGGATTGCTCGTCCGCTTGATCAACTTGGATGATCTCCTCGATTTTGCGGCTCAGGTCGCGATTCAGTAGGTCGCCAATGGTTTTCATTCGGATATCCCTTGTCTCAGCCGTAAATTTTGACCCGGTAGTTGCCCAGAGCGTCTCGGTCTTTGAGTTCCATGAATCGCAACCCCGTCGTGCCTTCGATGGAGCCGGGATAGAAAAGGATCGTTGGGACTTTCGTTTTGCCGTGCATTTTGTCTAAGAGCATCGACATGTGGAAAATACCTGGTGACATTGCAGCTACGCGTGTCAGAAAAACCACTGAACATTCCGGGTCAACTGAAGCGAGTCGGTCGGCCAGCAAGTCCCAAAGAGGCACCCACACTTTGCTAGAAAGATATGTTGTGACCTGCTGCTGGGCTTCTGCATAACCTCTGTCCTTTTCCAAGACCACGACGGCTTCGAAGCCCTCGTCGTCATCTTTCTGATTTACTTTTTCAAGGGCCGCCCACAGCAATTCCGACATGGTGATTATGTGAACCGTCTTGCCCACAGCCTCAAGGCGGGTAGCTAGTAGCTTGATCTCCCGGCGAAGCTCCCATTCATCGGTCGGGGTATACCGCATGATGGCGAACGGCAGGTCGTGGTACACACTTATGCGTGGTGGCTCCGCCTTTAAATCGCTTTCCAGAGGAGCGATGCTATCTTTGAGCGAGGACATTTGCATACTCCTCAAGGGTCTCAGCAGGAAAAGTCAGTCTTGTCACGTTTCCGGCGACATGGTACTCCAGCAGGTGGCGCTGGTGCGCTTCAAAGAGGAATCGTTCGACACTGTCCCGCGAGAGGAAAAACAGCTTCCAATCCGGCAATTCCAACAGTTTTGCACCTGATGGCTGATGCTGTTTGAGATAGAACGCCATATATGCAAATGACTCCATCGGTAGAAAGGAGGGTGCTATTTTCTTGTTGTTGTTTCCCTGAAGCACTCCAAAATCGCGCAACGTTGCCAATAATTCTTGAGCAACCCGGCGTAACGTAATTTCGCCCCAAGTCGATACAGTCTTACCCTCGTGTACCCATGAGGCTAAGTGTCGTTCTAGCTCCAGAAGGCTCACATCCACTAGACCTTGAGAGTACATGGGCAAGAAATACTCGGATACCACGTCCCGCAAGAGGTGGTCGGCGCGGGCAGCATGAAAAAGCAGGATTCGATCCATCGCAGCGGTGGGCATTGAGTGCTTGACGAGTAACACAAGCGCCCTTGTAACCTGATCTTCGAGTAGATAGCGCTGTCGGAATATGGCCAGGATATCGTCCACCCTTGACCGAGATGCCTTTGCGAACAGGTTTTCACGCCTAAGGCGTTCAAGATTATCCCGCATCGGAAGTTCGACGTCCCATTGGGAGAGAAGTGTTTTGGTGTCCGCAAGAAGTGCGCCGGCCTTAATGATTTTGGACGAGTATGGCGAAGCCTTGGCTCCAGATCCACGACTTCGATTATGAGCTTTAGTCATGTACGCTCCGCGACTTACATGCATTCCATGTCGAAGGCCAGCCGAGCGACATTAGTTGCGACCAGCAAGTGGCGACTTTGTAAGCACACCAGTCTAGTCGGTAGGCGCTATACACGCCATTCATCGACGCTTGGCTGCCGCGCGCGGCTCGAACACTTGGACAGATGGTCCCACTCGTCACAAAATCCCAATCGTGGGTCATGTCACGGAGCGGTACGAAGAAATCTGGTTGATAGTTAAGAAGCTCGCGGCGGCTACCAGGAGGGCTGAAGAACCATTTCGTGCGTCGGCGACATGAACCAACTTGAGCACGCTGATCCGTTGGGGGTTCCAACTTGCTATTCATCCGTCAAGATCGGCTCCAGGAAGGACTGGTCCACCGACGGGACAGTTTCATGAAGTGGGCTGTCTGCTTGGGGGTCAACAGCTGGCACGGATGAACTTGGGGTGGACCTGAGAATGCAGAGTAGGTACGGGGTGACTGAGGCGAGAACATCAGGCCGCAACTCGGCATGCCATGAAACCTCCTTGGCGCATGAGTTCTCGATATGCCTGTTCAGCGATCATGAATTGGGTGATGGCCTCGGGATCATCCTTGTTCAGGTCGGGATGAAGCTGCTTAGCCAAACCTCGAAAAGCTGATTTGAGCTGATCGCGGGTGGCGAATCGGGAGACGCCGAGCACCTCGTGAGCCGGGTCGGTCTGTTTAAACCTCCTTCTGCGCCCTGCCATTGAGGGGACTGTTTGTTGTTCCTCCTTGGATGGGCGTGGAAGCTCGTCCGCTGGCGCGGCGTCGGGTTCAGGGGTAAAGACCCAGCCGCAGGCCTTGCAGCGGATGTCTGACCGGAGGCGCGCTCTGTCGCATGAAATCCTTTGGGTGCAGTTGACGCAGTCAATGATGACGTTTTCCAGCCCGGCAATGACCGCCGGGCAAAATTTGTGTCCGCAGCTTCGACACCCGATGGTGGTGCCCGCTCGTGATAGTTCGCAGCGGATCTTTTGATTGCAAGCGGGGCAACCCACAACCATCGCCTCGCTTATAGGCGAGGCTGGTTCATGTTTTCTATATGGCTCGCTTGTTGCGGAGGACTTGGAGTATTGACTGAGCAGTACCCGGAAATGCTGGTGGCAGTAGTGGCACTTCACGCGTGCTCCCAATGCGCTTTCACGAAACTGGTAACCAACCGAGCAGTGCGGGCATCGAACGTGTACCTGATCCATCAGCAACCTCCCTGAATTGTTGGTGCCAGCGTCTATTCCCCGGCGCCAAGTACCATGACAACCGCCACGAACCAACCGATGAGCCCGATGACTCCAAGCCCGACACCGATCCAGCCTAACACGCGCCCCTTGGCCCCCGCGACGGCGCCCAGCACCATCGCCAGGACACTCAGGGGGAGCCCAAAGACGAAGAAGCCCATGACAGCCAGCATCACGCTCACCCATGCGAGGTGGTAGCCGACGTCGTCACGCTCATCGCTCCTAGTTTTTAGCTCATCCTGGGTCATGGAATCCTCTGTGCAACAATCACTGCTTCGACACACAACTCTTTCATGGGTGACGCGGCCTCTTCACCGGTGCCATCGGTCACACGTGTGGCTGTCCAAACGCCATCCTGATAGGCGAGTTCCAGCACAATGTGTACACCTTTGGCGTCGCCGGTGCCGTGGACTCGCATCGTGGCCTCGTAGCTTGCCGCCGGTGCCTTGGCGTTCTCCATGGGGCTGGCCTCGATGGTGCCAGCTGCGATAAAGCCTTCGACGATCTGGAATGCCTGCTCCGTTTCTTCTCTGGTCCTGCCTGCGCCGTTTGGGGATTGACGTGCTTGCTGCAAGGCGTATGTAATCGCCTTTTGAAAATGGCTTGCGAGATGGGCGTACCTCTCCCTGGCGAAGGACTGGTTAGAAACACGAAATCCTCCATTTGGCGCCGGCGGGCCTTGAGGAAGCGGCTGGAGTACCACTGGGGGAGGTTGTGGTGCAGCGCGCACCTCATTCGATTCAGCGGCCGATAGTTGAGCTGGCGGCAGGGCCTTGGAAGAGAACTTCGCGCGACCCGCAATGAGGGCGCCCATGAATGCGATCGTGAAAAGTATCTGCACCCACCATGGCCATTTGCTTCGATCCATGTTGTCAGCCTTTCGTCCCGATCACCCTGCCGAATCAGCCGGCTGGACCTTCTTGAGCGCCATCATGAGCAAGACGACAACCGAGGCGGCACGGACGAGGAGCCACAGGTCTGAGGCGTCTTTGGCTACGAACGACCTTTCGTTCATCCCCAGAAGAACGAAGCCCGGGAGGCCGATGACCCCTGCGAAGCCGTTGAGAACTCCGCCAGCATCTCGTACGGCACTCGCCCCCAAGAACTTGGCCGCCAGTGCTCCCAGGATGCCCAGGACACCCACTGCTCCGGCGGCACCGGCAACACGGGAGTACGCCCGCCACGCATCAACGAGCTGGCGCTTTGAACACGCTGCATAGGCCCACGCAAGAAGCAAGCTCCCTAACATCAGGCCGACTGGGTTACCGACCGCACCGCTGGCCAGGAAGACCACGCCGCCGACCCCTGGAAGAAAGGTCAGGGCATTGGCAGCCAAGCTGCTTTTTTGATGCGGTAAGGTCTCAGCACCCACCGCCCGGTCACCCTCAAAAAGGCGTACACCAGTGGGCTTAAGTCCACGTTGTGCTGCTGCTATCAACGCTTCTTGAGCACCGGCAGCGTCAATGATGATGGAAGTCTGACGGCCGTTTTGAGCGCCGCTCACCGAAAACTTTGGCATAGGTATTTCCCCTGAATGGGAGCGATACATCCTAATCTGGGATGATAGATTTTGCAACATAGTTTTGACGTCCTAATGCCATCACCTCGCGGTTTTCATGGTCAAGAATACGAAGCGCTTTGCCGCCTTTTGAAGCAGATGCGCATTGATGCTGGCATGACCCAGTCTCAGCTTGGGGGCGCGCTGAATATGACACAAGGGATGGTTGCGAAAGTGGAGGGCGGAGAGCGCCGAATCGATCCCATTGAGTTTTGCCGATGGTGCAAAGCGACCGGCATTGAGCCGATTGAGGGCGCTCGGCGTATCGTGTTTTAAACCACTTCAGCTTTAGCTGTGAGACATGGTGGTTGCACGGGTGCAACCACTAAAGGTGATGCCTCACGCACTCAACCTTCCAAACTCTCGTCGCCATGCCTGTCGTTGTGCATCAGCTCGGTACTTGAGAGTGTCGTCCGTCAAAGACAGGTTGGTCATGGCGCGTACTTGATTAATAACCACTTCCTCCTCTCGGCGTCGGTTCGTGCACGCGAGGATCTCCACTGGAAGTGCGAACGACATGTAGACGCGTGGATTGGAGAGGTTGTAGGCCAGGGCGTTGTGTAGGGCGAAAAACGCAGCCACGTCTAAACTCCTGGTCCAGCTAAGTCCGGCGGGCCTGGCATCCTCGTCCTCACCCGCCACGCCCCTATAGATCGCAAAGCCGGGCTGACCTTCTTCAAAGGGATCGCCAATGAAACGCAGCTTGGGGCGGCGGCAGTGAGACAACAGGAATCGTTGGGCTTCCAAGTCGACATGGTGATGGTTGGTGCGGGCACCGGTCAGAGCGTCAAGAAAGAGCGACTCGTACATCTCGTACCACATCAGTAGGCGGAGGTTGGCTGCCAGGAAATGGAACTTCAAGGCCGGAGGCACCGTGTCATAGATCCACTGAATCCGGATCTTGGGCGGGGCCTGGGGCTTGTCGGTGATGTCACGATATGGGATGCCCTCCAGGCAGACAGTGTCATTGACAGACTTGTCGGCTGCTTGGACTGCATCCTCAAGGGTGAGTGGTTTAGGCATGGTATGTCCTCGCCGGAGGCGTGGTGTGTCCACGGCGGTGTAGGCCGTTTATTGAAGAGTGATGGTTGGTGCGGGCAAACTGAGCCCGTGCCCGAGTCTCAATGTGGCGATGTCGGCATTATTTGCCGTTTTCCGCCTTAGGGCGGCCGCGAATGGGTTCGTCTATGGGTGGCAGGCCAAGCTCTTTTCTAATTCCACAGCGCATGATGTAAGTCATGCTCTGGCGGGTTTCGAAGGATTGTTTGCGAAGTGCTTCGTACTCTTGATCGGATAAGTAGACGAGGCGCCGGGTTAGCTTTCCTGCTTGCGGGTCGTGTTCCTCGTCGCTGTTTTGAGAGTTTTTGGTCCGGGCTGCCATGAACACCTCGCTTAAAGTGCTCATAGTTTACCCGCCAGGGAAGACGAGCAACGCCGGGGTAGTGGGGTGCGAGATTCATCTTAAATTCCAAATCCGCTGTGAATGTTAAGTGGACCGTCCGGTGGAAGCGTGAGGGCGTCGAGTTCGGCTTCAAGCTCCACAAGTCGCTTTTGCCCTTCTTCGAGTGCGACGCGCTTTTTTGTCAGCTTCTTGACCAAGTTTTTCTCTGCGGTTTGGAACCGTGGAATGTTCAGTCGCAGCCGATGAAGTTGCTCACGCACCTCCTTGAGACGCAGTTTTTGGTGTGTGATAGATGGTGTAGAAAACGGATCAGTCTGCATGTGGCTCCTTAGAGGAATAAGTGATATCATGATAATAGAATAATAAAATATCGCATTGTGAACTGCAAGACCAAATACGTTCAATTCTCTAAAAAATGCTCACGATTGAATGTTCTTTGTGTTGCAACCTCTTGTTTTTCCGCTTCTTACAGCTTTTCAAAAAGGGCAATTTGGGGCAAAAGACGTGTGTGCGAGGATGGCCACGTGCGTTTGTGAGGCTTTTCAAGACGCACAAATTCTTGCGGACTACCGCAAAAACCCCTGCTTGACTCCCACATCAGGCGTGTTTTTCACGCCTCACTATGCGAGCCCAATAAATGGCTGTCGGTGGTCCTCTTTTTAGTTTGATGGACATTGCGCCCGACCATGTTTAGCACCGATCGCTTGTAGCGCCAAGGCAGTTCTGGAACGGTTCCCCCATTGAGTTTGCACGTGAGCAAGATCAATGAGGTCTGACAACTCACCAGGACAGCAATTTGAGTGTTCGCCTTCTGGATTGCTCGCCTATTGCTGCCTGTGTACTCACCCACGATGTAGGCTCCGAGGTCATTCAGATTGCCAGCCAGATGCGCTGTATATCTGAGGGGTGAAAAGAACTGCTAAGATGCGCAGATTTCAATGGAAAACGACACGGCAAATTAGTAGGGTGAGATTTCCATCATCAATATTGGTGCCTCCCAAAAAATAGGCACACAGCCAGGGGTTTTGGTCTCGCGCGTTAATACGCGTGGGGGGAACAGAACATTGAGCTGGTGGGAGGGGGGGCTTTGAAATCGCCAATTTTTAGACCCCTCCCGTCGACACAGAGGGTTGGTCTTCGCACACATCAGATCTGCCCCCCCTCCCCGGGGGGGGGGGGGGGGGGGGGGGGCGCCAAAATTCCTCAAGGGGGGGCCCCCCCTTCTGGGGGAAAAAAAAAAGTGGCCGGCGGCGGGGGGGTTAGTC
>CAZGOM010000001.1:83218-101638 GCA_964527265.1 uncultured Phycisphaeraceae bacterium
GGGGGGGCTTTAAAATCGCAATTTTTTAGCCCCCCCCCGCCGACAAGGGGGGTTGGTCTTCGCACACATCACGACCCCCCCCCCCGCCCGGGGGGGGGGGGGGGGTAGCGCACGACGAAATTCATCAAGGGCGGGACCACATTTCAGTGGCAAAAAAAAATCTGGACCGCAGCTTGAGGCTTACTCCCACGATGACCCGGTAGAGACTGAAACTATGATGGCGGCATGTGCGGAAGGTTTGTTCTTTCACGTCGCCGGGCGCTTGGCACCATCCCTGTGAACTGGCGGGAGTTGTATTCTCTGCTAGCCGGTTACAACATCACCCCATCGCAGCACGTGTTTGTCGTGGTGCCTTCGGCGAGCGGAGGGCTGATTCCAGTGAAGGCGACTTGGGGAATCAGTAATGTTTATCGTGGCGGGCTCACCATCAATGCGCGGAGCGAGACCGTTGCCGAAAAGCCGATGTTCCGTGAGGCGTTTAGACGGCGTCGCTGCCTGGTGCCCGCTGACGGCTGGTACGAATGGGCATCGGCGGGTAGCCACAAGCAGCCTTATTTCATCACCCCCAAGAGTGGCGAGCTGATGATGATGGCGGGCCTTTTTCAACCCGGACCTGCCGGTGTTCCTTCGATGGTGGTACTCACCAAACCGGCGACGGCGGAGTTAGCCCTTATCCATGACAGGATGCCATTGATAATTCCCGGACGTTCCTGGGGGCGATGGCTGGCGGATGACACCACAGCGCCGGAACTCGACGCGCTTATACGCTCGCAGGAGATGGCGTTTGAAGCCCGTCCTGTTTCCAAGCGCGTGGGCAGTCCGGGTAATGATGATTCTGGTTTGATTGCGCCGATTACACCACCCAAAGCCGAGCCAGGGTTGTTTGGGTAAGCGTGACAGGTGGGCGATCTAGTGGAAGTCACGCGCTTTGACATTCACGCCTCTGAGCTGGTCATCGAGGGATTCAAATGCGGTGGGGATGACGTGGACCACCTTTCCTTCGCGCTGGAGTTTTCCTTGCGCGATGAGGGCCCGGGAATGGCACACGACCTTTTCCAGACGCTCAAAGATGTCGGGCCAGACGATGAGGTTGGCGATGCCGGTCTCGTCTTCCAGGGTGATAAAGACGACGCCGCTTGCGGTTCCAGGGCGCTGGCGGACGAGAACCATGCCGGCGACGCGGATGCTTTGCCCTGCCTTGGTGAGCGATGGGTCCGCCAGGTGTGAAGCGGGGATGACCTGTCGCCAGTTGAGATTCTCCCGGATGAACGACATGGGATGGGCCTTGAGCGAAAGCCCGGTGCTGGCGTAGTCGTCGCTGACCTTTTGCGGGCCGGAAATGGCTGGGAGAGGTGCGGCCTGGAAGGCGGGCTCCGGGGCTTGCTCAAAAAGTGGGGCGTCGACGTCTTTGATGGCCAGCGCCTGCCAGAGGGCCTGCTGGCGATCGATGCCCAGTGAGCCTAGCGCGTCTGCCCGGGCAAGTGATCGAAGGGTGGCGGCTTTGACACCGGCGAGCCGGTGCACCTGCTCAACGGATTTGAACGGCCCAAAGCGCACTGCCGCAGCGATGATCTTGTCGGCTTGGGCCTGGCTGAGGCCTTTGGTGAGACGCATGCCCAGGCGCAGGGCCAGGCTTAGTGATGAGGGTTCAAGGGTGCAATCCCACTGGCTGTGGTTGATATCGATGGGCCGGATATCCACGCCGTGCTTTTTGGCGTCGGCGACGATCTGGGCGGGAGCATAAAACCCCATGGGCTGGCTGTTGATGAGGGCACACGCGAAAGCCGCAGAGTGGTGGCACTTGAGCCAGGATGATGCATAAGCCAGGAGGGCGAAGCTGGCGGCGTGGGATTCGGGAAAGCCGTACTCACTAAAACCTTTGATCTGATTGAAACACTGCTGGGCGAAAGCCGGGGTGTAACCGTTTTTGATCATGCCTTCGATGAGTTTCTGGCCAAAGGTGTAGATGACCTTTTGCTTGGTTTTCCATGCGGCGATGGCCCGGCGGAGCTTGTCGGCTTCACCGGCGGTGAACCCGCCTGCCACGATTGCCATGGCCATCGCCTGTTCCTGGAACAGCGGTACGCCCAGCGTTCGGCCCAGGACCTTTTCGACCTCAGGGCTGGGATAGGAGAAAGACTCCAGGCCGTCGCGCCTGCGCAGGTAAGGATGCACCATGTCGCCCTGGATGGGCCCGGGCCGGACGATGGCCACCTGGATGACCAGGTCGTAATACTTCCTGGGTTTTAGGCGCGGAAGCATGGACATCTGTGCGCGCGACTCGATTTGAAACACGCCTACCGTGTCGGCATTGCAGATCATGTCGTAGGTCGGCGTGTCGTCGGGTGGGATGGTGGCCAGAGTTGGTCGGGCGCCTTCATGCTTCTCAATGAGATCGAAGGTTTTCCGGATGCACGTGAGCATGCCCAGGCCCAGGACATCGACCTTCATCATGTTCATGGCGTCAATGTCGTCCTTGTCCCACTCGATGACGGTCCGGTCTTCCATCGCGGCGTTTTCGATGGGGACCAGGTCACTGAGCGGCCCGCGCGTGATAACGAAGCCGCCTACATGCTGGGAGAGGTGTCGGGGGAAGCCCAGGATCTCACCGACCAGCCTGGCAAGGTGCTGGAGGGGCGGGGATTGCGGGTCCAGGCCGAGGCTGCGCAGGGTTGATTCACGCAGACCCTTGGCGTGGAACCACTCATTGTCTTTTGCCAGCTTGTCGACGGCGTCCAGCGACAGGCCAAGAGCCTTGCCGACATCCCGGATGGCGCTGCGGGTACGGTAGGTGATGAGCACGCCGGTGAGCGCTGCCCGGTGGCGGCCGTATTTGGTGTATAGGTACTGGATGACCTCTTCGCGGCGTTCATGCTCAAAGTCGATGTCGATGTCGGGCGGCTCGTTGCGCTCCTTGCTGATGAAGCGTTCAAAGAGCATCTCGCTGTGGTCGGGATCGACAGCGGTGACGCCCAGGCAGTAGCAGACTGCCGAGTTTGCCGCCGCCCCTCGGCCCTGATGGAGGATGTTTTTGCTTCGCGCAAAGGCGGCTATGTCCTGCACGGTGAGGAAGTACGGCGCGTAATTCAGCTCATTGATCAGCCCCAGTTCTTTATTCAGCAGAGCCTGAACCTTTTCTGGAATGCCGGCCGGGTAGCGCTCCAAAGCGCCTTGCCATGTGATGTCGGTGAGATGGTCGATGGGTGTTTTGCCCGCAGGTATGACCTCGTCGGGGTACTGGTAACGGAGTTGATCAAGATTAAAGCCGGCGGTCTGGTGGGCGATGTGAAGCGTCCTGGTGACGGCATCGGGTACATCCGCAAAGAGGCGCGCCATCTCTGAGGCGTGTTTGAGGTGCCGTTCGGCGTTGAGAAAAAGCGCGTAACCCGCTTGGTCGATGGTGCAGCCTTCACGGATGCAGGTCAGGACATCTTCCAGGGGTTTGCGCTCGGGCACGTGGTAATGGACATCATTGAGGGCCACCAGCGGCAGGCCTGTGTGCGCAGCAAGCATGCGCATGCTCTGGATGGTTTGGGCCTGGTCGTGGGTGTAGTGCAGGGAGAAACCCAGAGAGAGCCTGTCCTGATCAAAAAGGGTGGCAATGCCGTCGAGCGCCTGTAGAAATGCTTCATCTTGAACCGCTGACACGGGGACCACGGCGACCATGTCATGGTGCCGATCCATGAGGTCATGGATGTTCAGATGACATTGGCCTTTGGGAGCCCGGCGTTTGCCGAGGGTGAGGAGATTGCACAGATTGGCGTACCCCTGCGTGTTGGTGGGGTAGACCAGCAGGCGTAAGCTTTCAGGGTTTTGGAAAAGAAGCTGACAGCCGACGATGACACGAAAGTTCATCTGTTTGCCGGCCGAGTGGGCACGGACAATGCCCGCCACGGTGTTGGTGTCGGTGATTGCGAGGGCCTGATAGCCCAGAAGCGCCGCATGCTGGACCAGTTCGTCAGGCTGGCTGGCGCCGGTGAGGAAGGTGAAGCAGCTTGTGGTTTGAAGCTCGACGTACTGCGGCGTCGTTGACCCGGCCTCCACCACCACGGGCTTTGCCGTGGTCAGTGGTGGAGGCCGCTTGGCGGGGTGTTCCCGGGATTTGGGGTGTGGAAGGTCGGGCATGGTTTGTCTCTTTCATGCCCAGACGCCGTGGATGAACCACTGAGACGATGATCGATCTTCGTAAATCCACACCCAGCCGATGCTGGTGAGGAGCCGGTGGTAATCGCGCGTGCCTGGCTGAGCCTCCATGGGTTGCTTCCACCACTCCGGGGTCATCCGCTGGGGGCTGGCGGAACCGTCGACATCCAGCCATCTGCCGTGCCAGAACAGTCGCGTGGGCGGGGCGTGCTCATCATCTGCGGGCAGATCGACCTGAACGCCCTCTGGCGGGTCCAAGAGCGTCCACGGCACCATCAGCGTGGTCTGGTGGCGTTTGGGGACGCTTTTGAACGCCGGTTGAGGTTGGGTAGCTGGGGCAAACCCAGTTTTATGTTCCGGGATGTGAGTGGCGTGCAGCGAGGGTTTTAACACTTGATCGGCACCAAAACGCCCGACCCATTGGTCCAGCAAGACGCCAAGGGCCTCATCCATGTTGCTTGTGGGATCACCGGGCGTATCCCAGGCTTGAGCCTGCTTGTGGGTCAGCTTCTGATGGCTTTGAATGTGGAGCCGTACCGCCAGCGCGCCCCAGCCCAGGTGTGCCGTCTCCAGCGTTGGGCGCAAGACTGAACCAATGTGGCGGGCCTCCCGTGTGGGCCGGCTGAAACTGGCCTCACGGGATAGTTCGGGGAGATCACTGCGTTCCAGGGACCAGCACAACCGGGTGACCCCGGATTCTCGCGCGTGCAGCCAGGCGCAGGTCCGTTGGATGAGCAGGGTCGTGGCGGCCTGGACTGCCTGGATTTGCGGGCATGGGCCGTCAAAAAGCTGTTCAAAAATGACAGGCTCTTGTGGCCGGTGGGGTACGAGGAGCTCGGGTTCAAGCCCCAGCGCTTGATTGATCTTTTTGACTTCTTCCTGCCCCAGCCGGTCAAGTAGATCGGGCTTGGGCATGGCGAGAAGTTCATCTACGCGCTTAACGCCTACGGTGTGGAGTTTGTGGACCGATTCAGGCGTCAGGCGCAGGGCGGCCACGGGTAATGGGGCCAGGGAATCATCGAGGGTGGTGGGGTCTGCTGAGGGCCAGCAGTGAAGAGCGGTATTGCGTTTGGCGCGCCGTGCGTATCGGGCCAATGCCCAGGCACCGCCTGGGGTGTGGGCGATACCCAGCCGAACGGTAAAACCATGCTTGGACAGCCCCTGGGAGAGTTGATTGAGCAGCTGGTGCTCCCCTTTGAAGAGCCGGGCGCAGCCGGTGATGTCCAGAAGCAGGCCATCTGTCCCGTCAGGCGTGACCACAGGAGAAAAGCGGGCTGCCGCCCGGGCCAGGCGGTCCAGCGCCGCAGCCTCCCTGGCCGGCGTGTAAGGCCGTACAACCATTGGGACAGGTCCAAGGAGTGATTGGGCGTGCGCCAGGGTTATTCCTGGCCGAATACCAACGCGAGCCCCCAGCGGGCAATGGCGGGCTACACGGTCAACGCCGTGCGTCCTGGTGACAAGCAGGACGGGCACCTTTTGGCGTCTGCGGTCCCCGGGCGGGTTTGGGTCATGTTGTCGGTTTACCGCACGCAGCACGCGCTGGGTGGACCACCAAGGGAGGTAGACGCTGACGATACGGTTTACGGCCATGGCGCGGGCTCCACCACCCACCGTGGGCGTTCCCCGGTGGACGAGGGCCGCATTCCTTTGCAGCGCAGGAGTTCAACGGTCCATCGTGGGATCGGGCCGGGCTCGGGGGTCACCTGCCACCTGGTGCCTGCTGCGGACAACTCGCCGGTTTCCCGACCGGGTCGTGCTACCAGCGCCAAGGTATGACCCGCCGATGCGGCGATCTGGAGTCGGCGGGTCATGGGCATTGTGAGCGCCTGCCCATCAAGCACACAGCAGGTGACCGAGGAGCAGCGCAATGCCAGCTCCGCTGCCCAGACCCGTTGGGTGGGGTCGGAGACGTCCAGGAGGATGAACCGGCCTGAGAGGGGTTCCTGGTCGGGTACGTTGGGCCAGCAGCGTTGACCGATCCAGACGACCAGCGACGGTTGCACAGCGGCGAGAGCTTGCCGGGTGAGGTGAAGCAACAGTCCAACAGGCGGTAACGACAGGGCACCCGGCGCTGAAAACCATTCATGTATTGCAGAGACTGGGAGGCCGCCCAGGGCGTCGTCCACGGCCTTCCAGCCGGTGGGAATTGTGGGGTACTGCCAGTGCCGTGGTGAGTGCTCCATGGCGTGAAGTTTGTCGGCAAGAGATTGGAGCACGGCGGGATCGCGTGGCATGACGAAAGTTCACTTTGTACGGTAAATGTTAGGTATTATAGGGATGGCATTCAATCCGCGTCAATCTCATTGGACAGCGATGCCACGTGTTTCTGTTCCAAGCCATTTACCGATCAACAAAAACTGGCCACGGTGCTCATATCGGTTGATCTCAATTGGTCAAGTTTTGGGTTGATCGCCATGGCGATATGCCAGACAAGGCAACGTGGTCCAAAAAGAAATGATGGACGACATGATGCCTGAACCCTAAACTTTACAAGCCAGTTGCAAACCGATGGGGTGCTCATGTCTGTCAGTAGTTTCGATTTCATGATGCTTGATGACTTGATGCTTGTTGCGCCATCGCGTTTGGCGACGGCGATGAAGTTGGTTTCATCGTTGGAACCTGCTGGGATCGGGCCGTTGGTTGAATATGTTTGCCATCAACAGCAAAACGGGGAGCTGCCCCCGATTGACGCTCTTTTAAAAAGTGACCATACCCTTGCACTTGGTCAGCTTTTATTCCAAGGCGGGCCAACCCACCTCACCGAAACATCTCTCAAGGCCAAGCCATTTGAGTTTGCCAAGCTGCACGATGGATCAGACGTACAACGCGGCCTGTGGCGAGCGTTTATGGGTAGGTTTGTCGATGCGGCGACGCAGGCTGGTTTCAATGGAGATGTCGGTAAGGGATTCGCAGGAGCGTTTGGGGAACTTCATGACAACGCGCGCCTGCACTCTGAGGCGCCTCAGACTGCTGTCATGGGTTACCGCTGGATTTTGGGAGAGTTTGAGATGGTCGTTGCCGACTGCGGTATCGGTGTACTTGAAAGTATGCGGTCCCACCCGGACTACGGAGATCTGAACGATCATGGTGAAGCGCTAAAGGTGGCGCTCTCATCCGGCGAGACACGTTTTGGGCGGGGATCAGGACACGGAACGGGGTTCGATACGGTTTTCCGAAGCCTCGCTAGCTTGCGTGGCACTCTGCGCTTTCGCAGCGGGGATCACAGTCTCGAATTGGATGGGTTATCTCCAAGCCTGATCAACAGCAGTTTGCGCCAGCGCAGACATTTTCAAGGGTTCCTCGCCTCGATTATTTGTCGCCCGAATTGATTTTTAGCTTGACACGGCACCCTGTCAGGCCTATTCTCACTTAACACACGTGAGGAAAGAAAGAATGGTACTTGAGGTGATAAATATGTCGGAGCTGCTGGGCGGAGAGGTGATCCTTGCAGGTGCCGCCGAGGGTGCGAACGCGTTGGCGAAGTTGATTGCGTTGGTGACAAAATTCGTGGCACCAACCACTCTGCTCCTCGACTTCCGACAAATCAACGTCGCCACGTCCAGCTATCTGCGTGAAGCGATCCTCGGTTTCCGGGATTACTGCCGCAACAGTCGCCCTGAGCTTTACCCGGTGATCTGCAATCTTGGGCCGAAGGTTCGTGAAGAGCTTGAAGCATTGCTCAAGTTGAAGGGGGACGCCCTTGTAGCGGCGGAGGTCAACGCCGGAAGGGTGATCACTGCAACGGTAGTGGGCAAGCTTGAGGAGAAGCAGCGGATCACGCTTCTCGCAGTTTTGCACGCAAAGCGGGCTGACGCTGTATCCCTTTCACGTCAGGACCAGCAAGAAAACCTTGGACCGACAGCCTGGAACAACCGGCTTGCTTCGCTTTCTGCGAAGGGAATCCTGCGGGAGACGCAAGCTGGTCGAGGAAAGATCTACGAACCTGTTGTGGAGGCACTCTGCTATGGGAATTGATTTTTTGATCAAAACAGCCAAGCCGTTTAAGCGTTCGTGCCAACGCGGCTTTGAGAATTTGAAGGTGGCCTACCTCTTTGATCCTGCTGTCGCACCGACCCAGCGGTCGCTGCTCGCACAGCTTGATGATCCGACATCTTCGGCTGCGGGTAAGGAAGTCATCATGCGTTTGATTGGGTCCAAGATCGTTCTGTTTTTCAACGAACGGAAGATTGGTGACTGTGAATCACCGCCGCTGCCGCTCGTCGAAAAAGTGCGCGACAGCGTAGGCGGTTTGGCGGTAGGGCGTCTGGAGATGGTTCACCGCCTAAGTGGGCGGGCTGATGTGGTAATCCTCTGAACGGAGCAGAGTCATGGAACTGAAACTACCGGTACGGCGCGAAACGGAATCGCTCTGGTTTGACGCAAACCAATCAGAACTTCTCGGCTGCGCAGCGTGCCACAACGAAAGCATATGCGGGGGGCTTCGGATCAAAGCTCCAGCCTTCTCATGCCGGTCGTTTTGCCGGTGTTCAAGCGACGTTGACTGCGAGTTTGTTTGCCCGTCCCGAGGAGCTTCCTACGTTCGCTACATCCGTGAAGTCAGAGGCCTTGCGTTGGACAACATTCCTCGATCAGAGCCCTTAGATTACCCTGAGATTCCTGAAACGGTGCCGATGATTTATGGACGAGAGTCGCGATCCGAATCCCTGAACGTGCCTTGGGCCGCAATCCCGTTGGCAGCCTTGTTCTCTCGGCGAAACGGCAATCCAAAGTATGCGACCAGGGCAGAATTGGCTGCTGCCTTTTTGATCAACCCAGACAGCAGGATAGTCATCTCAGGCGTTGATGTGGACAAGTCACTGGAGCGCTATTGGCAACTGGCTCGCGCACAAAAAATCGTTGAGGTCTTGGCTGCGCTAAAGCCTGATCTGGTCACGGCCCCAAATTTCAGCCTCTTTGTGGACGCACCACGTGAAGACAATCTGCATAATTTGAAGCGCATCGCAATCTGTTGGAGTGAGATGGTGAGCGAGGGTCTGCCTGCTGCGCTGCACGTAAACGCCAGGACCGACCGTGACTGGGATCGTTGGACCGCATTTATCACTGAGCGGCCCGAAGTGACAGCTCTATCTTTTGAGTTCGCTACAGGTTCGAAATTTGGCGAACGTGGACGGTGGCACGCCGATCAACTTTGCAGTCTGGCCAGCCGGGTTGGGCGCGACCTCCATCTTGTGATACGAGGCAGGCGCCACCTACCGCAGATTAAGGGCGCGTTTGCCCGGGTCACGGTGATCGACACCGATGTTTACATGAAAACGATGGGGCGTAGGCATCTTCACTGTGACAACGGTGTTGAGCGCTGGAGCGAACCCTGGGCACTGGAAAACCAGCCGCTTGATGACATTTTGGAGCGCAACGCCAAGGCCGCTGTCACAAGATGACGGGCGTGGAACATCAGGCGAGTCCCAATGTTTAGGGTTACGTTCCGTCTACTTGGACTTCACGTCATCGTCCAAGCCAAGTTCCCGTAACGTAGCTGATTTACACCATTCTTGCCAGTAGGCGGTGCTGAAGGCGGTGCTGAAGAGATGAAGTGTCTGTGGACACTGTGCGGAACGGCATCAGGCAATCCCCATTTGTCGAATGGTCTCGGCGTTCATGCGATCTACCTCGATGCGGTCGATTTGCGATTGGGGCATCGCGGCGTAAGCCTCCATAGTGTTCAAGAGGAAAGGATTGCGAAGGTTCGATAGATCTCCGAACGATACTGTGAAGGGCCTGTCGCGCATGTTGGCGAGTTCGTTTTGGATGACGAAGAAATACTCCTCAAAAGCTACAAGGAGCCTGTAGAGGGTTGAAGCGGTCATCCGGTCGTGCGGCATTTGCTTGACGATCGTCGCTGGGTGGACAAATCGGCGAGTCCGATCACGTGTCATCTCGAACCTCGCGATGCGCCAAGACCAGTAGCCGGCAAGAACTTCAAACGATTGGGGAGGTTGAGCCAGATAGCCGCTGGGCTTCTGAAAACCACACCTCGTGAAATCATGTTTGGTGGGGCAAGACCTCGATTGGTTGTTTACGAAGTAGCCAGGACCGTAGCAGATGTACCGTGCAACGTCATCGGGACTCCTCAAAATCATTTCTGTGACGGCGGGAGTCAACTTGCTCAAGGGAGGGAGAGGAGGCTTTGTTGTTGCTTCAACCCCAGCCTGTTCGGAATCTGCACGATTTTGAAAGTACGACGGATGGATGGGTGCTTGAGCACTCAAAGGCTGAGACGACACCTGATGGGTTCCAGCGCTGACAGCCTTCTCACTGCAAGGGGCAGAAGTTGGAGTGAGTGGAATGATGCCAGCTTTCTCACTTTGACCGTCTCTCTGGTTTACCCGCGAGGGTGCTGGAAAAACGAGTGGTGCCGGAATGTTTTCTTCACCACTCTTGTTTTCCTTCTTATATACATCACAGTCTTCAGATGCAGCCACATTTTGCGCTCCCTGGACAGCACATTGTGTAGCGGAAGTATCGCTCAAGGTGTGGCGCTCGTGGGGTGCATTCTGTGGCGTTCTTCTTGTCAAGATTTGAGACGCGAGATCATGGACTTCATCAGGCGTCCAGCCCGCAACGCGCTTGCTTCGCTTGCCGGGGATACCACGTTCAATAGTGTGCACCAATCCCATCTTCGTGAGTGCCGAGATTGATCGCCTGATCTGAGAGCCAGGTCGTCCGAGATCCTTCACCATTTCTCGGATGGTTTGATCACACCCGTTCCACTTGTATGAATGTCGCTTGATGTAAAACAAGACGCGCAGGTCGAAGCCTTTCAGGTCTTTCATCGTTTGATCAATGAACTTGTTGGGGACTTTCAGGAAGTGGCCGGTTTGGGGGGTGTTCATGTGATTCCTTTTCAGGTTGGAGGTTCTACGCTGTTCCTGAAAATTGGTACGAACGCCGACCATCGTTTCTAACGCAGGCAGTTTTGGGCTCTGGCTTTTGTGTCTTGTAAGTGTCTTTCAGGTAATGATTTGCGAGTGAAATATTTTTGATCCTCCCAGGTATGTCCGCAACAATAAGTGGCGGTGGATAACACTTTTATCCCATGGCCTACGAGAGGTTTGGTGGGGTATTGAGGGGCGAACCCAAGCATCACATTTTCGCCCGTCAACTGCTGCCTGGAGGCAGCCACCGGTAAACCGTCTGCCGACTCACCTTCAGCATTGCGGCGATTTCTGTCACGCCCTTGCCTTCGCCGTGCAATCGGATGATGGCATCGATCACGGCGCGACCAATGTTGGCGCCGGCTGGGTTCTGGGTCTGGCTGAAGGCGTGGGGAGCGGCGGCGAACATGGGTTCGAGAAGGGCGTGAACGCGCTCCAGGGCGGTGTCTACTTTGCTGAAGTCACGGTTGGTGTAGGCGTCCAGAAGATCGTCGGTCTTCACGGGGGTGCCGTGAGAGAGGAAGACGCCGGCGGTTTCGCCATCGGACATGTTGCGCACGAACTGCCCTGCGGTCTTGCGCAAGTGCTTGAAGCTGAGTTGACGGAAGGTTGGGTGGTCTTTGGCCACCCGCTTCAGGAGCCGGCCCCAGGCGTTGGCGATGCCGTTCTCGGGCAGCGGGTCGCCTTTGGGCGTGATAATGGAGAAGGGATTGTCGGGCCGGTCGTAGCCGGCCTGTTCCTGCTGGTTCCACTTGAGCGCCTCGACAGTCTCGGGCCAGAGGGCGTATTCGCCTTTGACCCGTGTCTTTCGTCGCATCCGGATGATCCGGGGAGGGGTGGCATCCATCTTGCGTTCGTCTTTGCGGAAGCTCACGCACTCGGCACGGGCGAAGGCGCAGTTGAGGCCCAGAAGCAGGTAGACCCGCTCACGGTCAGTGGCGTATTTGTAGAGGAGGGTCAGTTCTTGCACGGTGTAGGTTTGGACATCATCCTTGAGCTGAGCGATTTCATCGTCCGTCATGAGCTGGGTGTAGTCGACCTCAAGGGCGTGCTCCACGTCGATATAACCCTTCCACTTGAAGGCTGGCGCCCGGTGCAGCCATTTGAGGAACATCCTGAGGGCTTTGATGTGGCTCTTGACGGTCTCCAGCGCCAATGGTTTTTCTGTGTGCAAGGTCTTGGGGCGGTTGGTCCAGTACCTCACCATCCGCTCTACGGCGGCGTAGTCGATCTGATCCACCGGCAGGTCAGGTGAGCACCGCTTCAAACGGTCGATGCTCTCTGACAGGACACGTGCCCAAGCTGTCGCCTTGCCGGCGCGCATCTTCGTCTCCAGACAGTGCTTTTTAAATGCGTCCAGTGCTTGGTAGAGCGTGTCACCAAGGCCGGTGGCGATGGGCGTCTCAGCTACCGTGGAGGCAATGCGGGACTTGCGGGCATAGGCTTCGGCGTACACCTTGTGCTCTTGTTTGCCCTGGTTGAGCGCGTTGGGGTCGCCGGCGACGAATACCACGAAAGGGTACTGGTTCTTGAGACGTGCTAGGAGCATGGCGTAGGCGCTGGAGCCGATGGCGGCGTGCGGAGGGTCGGGGTAGGTGCTCCAGACCTCTGGAGTTGGGAAGTAGGGGACTTCGATGTGCTGCTCGCCACGAGCGATGGCTTTGGCGATCCAAAGCCCCTCAGTGGTCCATATCGCGCGCTGAGGATCGCTGCTCAGGGCGTCGATTTTGTTGCGGTGTTCGGCGTCGACCTCGATCGCTTCCCAGATCTGCTCCAGGAGCAGGCTGGTGCGCAAGGCAGTCTTCTCGTTCATGTCGCGGGGGAAGTGGAAGCGGTGCTGGCTGAGCTTGCCGCCTTCGGTTTTCTTCCGGCCCAGGTCGCGCGAGAAGTGGTCCTCTCGCCAGGTGATGTTGCCTTTTTTCGCTGCCATTTTAATGTAACTTTAGAGGAGTGGATACTTTGTCCGATAGGCCTCAACGGTACCAAAAATCGGACAGGTCTCAAACATCATATCGGACAGGAAAATGCTTGAAAATCGGACAAATGAGGTTTTTGGAGGTGCTGAAATGGGGTGTAGTTACAACAAAAAAACGCGTAAATGCTTTTGGTTAAAACATTTACGCGCTTAGTGTCGCATCGGACATAGTGGAGCCGGGGGGAATCGAACCCCCGTGCCGTAACAGTCGATAAACCGCCTCTACACGCTTGTTCGTCGCTTTAATCTCGGCACCCAAGCCGCCGACGACGGCGTATTGGATGTCCAGCTAGAGTATTTTTTAGGCTTTGAACGCTATGGCGTCATTCAAAGACGGTCCCGATGAATCGTGGGTTTTGAATTTTTACGGGCGGGTCCTTCAAAACCCTGCTGCTTTATTAATTAGGCAGCGAGGCGGGCCGGCGCGAAGCCGATCCGACCAGCAACTTCGTTGTTGGCATTTTTGTTTTTGCACGTTTTTACGAGGCCTCGTGCGCCTCGGCGTGCCACGGTGAATCTTACCTGTCCGGTCGATACCGGTCGGCCCCAAATTGTCAAAGAGCGGAGAGCCATAGTAGCAGGAATTTGCCGCGAAATCAAGGAAAATGAGTTAGGATCGGATGCGCTATGCAGATTCAAGGACCGCCGGTCCCCATCACACATTACGAGGCGTTCACGCTCCCGGTGGAGGAATTGCACCCGGTGATCCGGATTGCGCACGTGCAGCCGTGGTTTCTGAGGGTGCAGCCGCGGATCATTTACGATTATGAGTTGGTGCTGGTGCTCAGGGGACGTGCGCGGGTGACGGTTTTGGGACGGGAAGAGGATGTGGTGGCGGGGGATGTGCTTTGGTTCCGGCCGTTTGAGGTGCATTCGATTGTTTCGTATGCGGAGGAACCTTTTGGGCATATCGCGGTGCATTTTGATTTGGCGCCGGGGTTTCCTCCGAGCAAGAGGTCGTTGCATAATCGAGAGGCTTATGCGGTGACGCTGGCGGATGGGTTGGATATGCCTCGGCGTGTGAGATTGGATTGCGCGGGTAAGACATTTGGGCGTTTCAGCAGGGTGGTGGAGGAGTGGGAAAAAGGGACTGCGGTGGGGCGTTTTGGGGCTCGGGTGGCGCTGGAGCAGATCATTGTGGAGCTGATTGCGCTGGGTGAGGAGGGAGAGCGGGCAGTGGCGGGGGCGGTGTCAGAGGAAGAGGCGGACAAGCAGGGAATGCTTTCGGCGCGGGACCGGGCGCGGCTGAAGAGGGTGATTTCTGTGATGCAGTCGAACTTGCGTTCGTCGGTGACGGTAAAGGACCTGGCGGACGAGGCGCAGAT
Source organism: uncultured Phycisphaeraceae bacterium (assembly GCA_964527265.1). Lineage (GTDB taxonomy): Bacteria > Planctomycetota > Phycisphaerae > Phycisphaerales > Phycisphaeraceae > CAZGOM01. The sequence goes on from CAZGOM010000001.1 coordinate 97,555, forward strand.
GAGCGCGAGCCATTTTAACCGGCTTTTTAAGCGTTATACGGGGTACAGCCCGGCGGATTACCTGCGGTCGCTGAGGGTGCAGAGGGCGCGGGAATTGCTGGCGGATCCGGGGTTGTCGATCAAGGAGGTGGCTGTTTTGGCGGGTTTTGGGGATCCGTTTGTGTTCAGCAAGACGTTTCGGAGGGTGGATGGGCTGACGCCGAGCGCTTATCGGGAGGCGATCTTGGCGGGGCGTCCGATTGGGGAGAGGAAGCAGTAAGTGGGTTGGTAGCAGGTATTTATGAAATTAAAAGAGGCGGGCCGGCATCCTGCCGGCCCGCCTCGGGCACCTTTGGGAAGGGACTTTCTTCCCAATACAAGCTGTGAAAACGGGGGATTTTGCTGACGTATATCGGGAGGGGTTTTCTTCCCGGTAAAGCTGCGAAAACGGTGGATGTTGTTGACGTACATGATGTATGTCGGGGCGCGACGCCCGTGTGCGAGCGGGGCACAGGGCATCACGAGCCGCGTAATTGCGGCTGATTTTGGTGCATGACCGGCGTGGGTGTGCACGCAGTTGCGCCCGGGCGGACGGTTGGATTGTTTGCCGGAGACCCTTGGACGCATTTGCGGGCACTTTTTGAGTGCCAGCGGGTTGTCTTTGGGTAAAGAACCCGTGGTGGTTGGGTTCTTTTCTCTCTTCCGGGCAGGTTCACCGTTACGCTGTTGCGGGCGGTGTGTAGATCCCTTTGCGGGACCTGACGATCAGCCTTTGGGTGGACTGATAACCTTTTAGGATGGTGGTGAGGGTGGTTGGGCTGACTCCGCAATCCCTGCTCATCTGGCGGACGGAGGGGAGGGGAGAATCTGGACCTGCGATACGGATCCATCGCTCCAAATATCGCGCGACTCGGTCGGGGCCGTCAAAACGTCTCATGGACGTGCCTCGCTAAAAAAAGCGACCGTTATGTGTTGCCGGGCTTACACGGACCGGCAAGGTTGTCTAGAGCATTTGTATCGAGGGAGTGTGTTCTATGCAATACTAAAATCAGAGTTTTTGGCAGGTGATCCTCCGATTTTGCTTTTTTCAAGGGTTTTTTGCAAAATATTTTTTTTGATTTCTTTTTTCATCCCACCCAGGTTGGGTGTGCATATGATTTCATGGCCTTAAACAATGAACTAAACTGGTTTGTGCGCCGAAATGTTGGCGGTTTTTGAAATTGGCATTGAAAAGACTGGAATGAATTCCAAATCCATTGTTTACGCAAAATAAACAAAGTCTGAAGGGGAGTTAGGTTTTTAGATGGGTTGGGGGAAGTGTGGCCGGGCTAAATTTGGCAGGGAGGAGCAAAATGAGTGCGCTGCCCCATAAGACTTAATCAGCGGGGGTGTTTGACGGAGGTGAGCATTTTGGTGAGCCATTCAAGATCGTTGCGGTCGGCATAGAAGATGCTGAAGACCAGGATGCCGTCGATATCGGCGATTTTAGCGGTGGCGTGAAAGCGGCCGGGATTTTCGATATCGGCGCCGACGGTGACGACGCCGGCGAGGTGTTCGGAGGTGAAGTGGGCGGTGCGGGTGTCGGGGGCGGTGGTGAAGTCGATGCCCTCGGCGAGGATGCTTTGGGGGGTTGCGTTGGGTTTTGGTGTGAGGTCGAGGCGGGTGCAGAAGACGTTTTTGTCACGGTTTTTGAAGACGGTGGCCTGGCCGGTGTCGGAGATATCGGCGTGCCAGTGTCCGGGGAGCTGGAGTGTCCAGCCTGAGCCGAGCTGCCAGGTGCAGATTTTGCGGCGGTAGCCGATGCCGTCGGGGCGGGGTTCGGGGAAGGGTGTGTGTGCGGGAGCGCTTAAGGCGAGGGTGAGCTCGGTGAGTTCATCGGCGGGGATGTGCAGGGCGTGGGGCTGGGCCTGGGCGTATTCCAGGCAGTCCTTGACCAGGTGCATGATTTCGCGCTCTTCGTCATCTTCGGGGGGACGCCAGGGGATGTCGGTCCACATGAGGGAGACGGCGGTGTTTCGGACGACCTGGGGCGTGAGTCCTTTTTCCCACCAGGGATAGATTCGGGTGGCGTAGGCCATGGCCTGATCGTCTTCAGGGTTGATGAGGGTGTTGACCTGGCTGAAACTGGCGGGGCCCATGGGTGTGAGGACGTGGTTTGGAACATCGCAGACGGGGAGGTCAGGGTCGAGATGGATGCTGAGGCTTGAGCCGTCGACCTGAGGCTGGGTGGAGAGGGCGTGCATGAGTCGGCGGGCATGATCGGCCATGCGGCTTTGAAGTTCGGCGAAGTTTTCGTTGGCGCGGTAGCCGGTGACGTCGGCGTTGGTCCAGTCCCAGGCGAGGCCGGTGCGGGCGTGGACGAAATCCATCAATTCGAGGGCTTTGGCGTGGAAGCCGGGGCCGGTGATGGAAGTTTTGGCAGAGGCGTGGATGCGTCCGTCGTCATTCCAGGCGAAGAGGACATCGCCGGCGACGGGGTGGAGGGAGACCATGAGCCAGGTGTCCTGGGTCTGAATGTTGGAAATGCGGGCCAGCCAGGGATCGTGGGAGACGAATTCCTTAGCGGCTTTGCCGATGCCGGCGAGGGCTTTGTGCTTGTCAGGCTTGATCCTGAGAAAGCTTCTGACCGGTCTTGCGCTGGTTTGAAATCCAAGTCCCATCTTGGGGGTTACATCCTGAAATGTGGCTCTATGTTAACGCATGGGGAAGCAGCCTTGCGAATATGCGAGGAAAGAGAGTGGTAGAAAGCGCGAAAATAGAGCATGAAAAGAATGTGTGGTGATGGTTTTTGCGGGATGTCAGCCCCGTGCATCAGTGGGCGTTTAGAGGTTAGAAACCTGGACCGGATGCGAGAGGATGGCATGGGGCGGGTATAGTCAATTGCTTTGCCGTCGCGGGAATGTCTTTCGACGGCGGGAAGAGGCAGGGCTGATGTGAAACGTGAGATGAATCCACTTTCCGGTGAGCAGAATTCGCCGCTTGGGGATGGTCCATGCGGCCGGTCTCAAACGGGTGATGGTCAGCTTGGCTGCGGGCGTATTGCGGCTTTGGCGGGGCTTGTGTTTTTGATGACGGGGCTGGTTTTTACAGGTTCACTGGGCAATGGTCTGGCCCATCTGGACGACCAGTTTTACATCGTGGATAACATGCATGTGCAGGGTGGCCTGAACGTGGCCAACGCGGCGTGGGCGTGGACGACTTTTCATGCGGCCAACTACCATCCGGTGACATGGCTTTCGCTTCAGCTGGATGCATCTCTGGCGCCTGGTAAGGCGTGGATTTTTCATTTAACGTCGCAGTTGATTCACGCGGCGAGCGCGAGCGTGCTTTTTATGTGGCTGGCGAGGATGACAGGTTCGCCCTGGCGGGCGCTTGCGGTGGCGTTGCTGTGGGGGTTGCATCCGTTGCGTGTGGAATCGGTGGCGTGGGCGGCTGAGCGCAAGGATGTGCTGGCGTGTTTCTGGGGTTTGCTTTGCTTCTGGCTTTACAGTGAGAACGCGCGTGGGCGCTGGGGGTGGAAGGCGGCGGGGAGCCTGGTTTGCTATGGACTTTCACTGCTGTCTAAGCCGACGCTTTTGACGATGCCGGCGCTGCTTTTGCTGCTGGACCATTGGCCGCTGGGGAGGCTGGGAAGGGGACGGCCGTTTTGGGTATGCGTGTTGGAGAAGTGGCCTTATGCGGTGATTGCGGGGGTGGTTTTTATCCCGGTTTTTCTGGCTCAGCATGCGGGGGGGATGGTGGAGTCGCTGACGGCGTACACGTTGCCGCAGCGGCTGGCCAATGCGTGCGTGAGCTACAACCGGTATCTGTTGAAGACGGTGTGGCCCAACCCGCTGGCGGTGTATTACCCGCATCCGGGGTCGTGGCCGGTGGGGGGGACGGTGGCTTCGTTGGGCGTGCTTGCGGGGATATCAGTGTTTGCGGTGCGTCAGCGGGAGTCGCGGCCGTGGCTTTTGACGGGTTGGCTGTGGTTTTTGATCGGGCTTGTGCCGATGCTGGGAGTGATCCAACTGGCGAGCCTGGCGATGGCGGACCGGTATAGCTACATTCCGTCGATTGGCGTGCTGTTGATGGTGGTGTGGTCGGTGCCGATGGGGAGCGGGAG
>CAZGOM010000001.1:101648-102674 GCA_964527265.1 uncultured Phycisphaeraceae bacterium
GGTACGCTGGATGGGGGGCGGGTGTGGTGGGGGGGGGTGGGGTGGGGAAGAGGGGGGACGGGGGGGGGGTGGGGGGGGGGGGGGGGGGGGTTGGTTGTGGTGATGGGAGTGCTGGCGGGGCTGACGGTGCGGCAGGTGGGGTATTGGAAAAATGCGGAAGCGCTGTGGGAGCATACGGCGCGGGTGGTGCCGGTGAGCGCGGTGACGGAGGTGAACCTTGGGCGTTTTGCGGCGAATCGAGGGGATATTGATGGGGCGCGAGCGCATTTTGAGACGGCGCTGAGGTTGAATCCGAATGCTTACCGGGCGCATTACAACCTGGGGGTGGTCGCTATAACGCAGGGGCGGCGGCAGGAGGCGCTTGATTGTTTTCTTGCCGCGCTGGCGATATCGCCGACGGACGGTGCGGCGGGGATCAATGCGGCGAGTTTACTGGCGGATGCGGGGCGGGTGGAGGAGGCATTGGCGTTGCTGGAGCGGCTTTTTGAAGTTGAGCAGCCGGGCAAGGTGCGGGGCGCGGGGGCCCAGCTTTACCTGCGGCTGGGTGAGGCTGGAAAAGCGAAAGCGCTGGAGCCGCTCATCGGCGGGCGCTGAGGGGTGGTATTGGGGCTGGGTGAATGGTGTTCATTTGTGGGTAGTTTGTGGATAGGGAGGGGATGGGGTGATGTCGTGGATCTGGGTGCAACAAAAGTAACGCTCAGGCGGGGTTTGGACCGATAGAGAGTTAGGCAGGGGGCGTTGTCCTTATGGCAGTTGCGAAGGCTTTGGCCCAGCCCGTGAAAGCGGGGTGGGATTCAAGGTGTCGGGCGAGCCGGAAGGGATGAACGCCAGCAGGCGCGCGTGGGGCGCGTCGGGTTTTGCGGCCACAGACCACATGCTCAAGAAGACTGGAGTCAGCGATGACCGGTGTAAAAACCACGACGACGACCAATGATGCGCCTTTGAGCGCGGACCCTGAGACAAACCCTTCACAGGAGTTGGCGGGCAAGCGGCTGCACTTTGTGGGGATCGGCGGTTGCGGGATGT
>CAZGOM010000002.1:0-95388 GCA_964527265.1 uncultured Phycisphaeraceae bacterium
TGCCGTCGCGGAGTTCGACTGCTTCGTGTTCGCCGGTGGAAGCGCCGGAGGGGACAATGGCGCGGCCGGTGGAGCCGTCGGTGAGTGTGACTTCCACTTCGACGGTGGGGTTGCCGCGTGAGTCGAGGACTTGGCGAGCGCGCAGGCTGTCGATTTCATAGCTCATGGAGGGACTTTCAAATGGGGTTGCTGTGAGTTATTTCAGTGGGAAAAACGGGTAGCAGTATAGCAGGCGGCGTGGACGCCGAGAGGGGAGAGGAGGATCAGGCGCACTGGCGATGGGGGCAACGGATTTTTTAGAAGAGCGGAGCGCTGGCGGAGTAGGCGGGGGTGGAGTCGCCCGGTTCCCAGTAGAAGCCGTAGTAGGCATCGGTGCCGATAGCCCAGCTGACGCCGGGGCGGAGTTTCTGGAAGGCGACATGGCCGTCCAGGTAGAGGGCGTTGGTGCCATCGGCCACCATATTGCCCTGCGTGGTGTGGTTGGAGCGTTTGGGGTAGTAGGCTTTGAGTGTGCCGTAGGCGTTGACGTGGTGGGTGCGGATGGAGAAATCGAGCATGTAGATAGGCATGGCCCAGGAGCGTTTGTTGTCGGGGCGCGAGATGGAGACCTGGGGGAAATAGCCGTAGTTGCGGCCGGCCCAGCGTGCGCCGGTGGTGGCCCAGCCGTAGGATTGGTTGGTGCCGGTGAGCTCGGCGGTGCCGCCGAAGTAGAAATAAGACATGTAGCCGATGACGGGCTGCCAGTTGGGAGAGCCTTCATTGATGGAGGAGGGGCAGGCGTAGTATTTGGGTGCTGCGCCGTAGTTGCGAGTGAGTTCGCCGTAGACTTCGGCGGAGAAGGAGTTGACGGCGTTGGAATTGGTGTCGGTATGGGGGAGCTGCTTGTAGTCCAGGTCGTAAGCGGTGCAGCTGATGGCAAAGCCGCGCAGATTGGCGGCGCAGGCGACGCGGCGAGCCTGTTCGCGCGCACCTGAAAATGCGGGGAGGATGAGGGCAGTAAGGACGCCGATGATGGCGATGACCACCAGCAGTTCAACCAGAGTGAATGCTGAACGGGCTGCGGACGATGCAGAGGTGTGATATTGAGAGTTTAAACTGAGGCGAGGCATGCAAATCTCCTATGGCAGAAATCAAAGGGATAGAGCAATAAGGAGCGGGCGTTAATAATCTGATAGGGCATCTTAACAATGAACTGGTTAGTTTTACATGAATTTTGATTGAAAGTACGATTGAAATTAGGATCCGAAAAGAGATCTGCGCCAGATTGGAACGCTTGTTCAAAGGGGGAATTGAGGCACAATGCGACAATGTCGATCACTGTCTTTGTTGTGACATTTGTTCGATGATTCACAATGATTTTTCAGAGGTGAATTTGGAAGTTGCGTGCGCCGACGCGGCTTAGAATGTGGCGGCGCTGGGGTAGGCTGGGGTGGAGTCGCCTGGGTCCCAGAAGAAGTTGTAGTAGGCGTCGTTGCCGATGGCCCAGCTTACGCCGGGGCGCATGACTTGATAAGCGACATGGGTGTCGAGGAAGAGGACGTTGATGCCGTGCGCTGCGGAGGTGCCGGCGGAGGTGTGGTTGGACCGTTTGGGGTAAAAGGTCCGGATGGTGGTGAGTGCGTCGGGGTGGGGCGTGTTGAAGGCGAAGTCGGTGAAATAGGTGCGAATGGCGGCGGAGCGGAAGTTTGGGCGCACGAGGGAGATCTGCGGAAAATAGCCGTACATGCGGCCTGGCCAGCGGGCCAGGGCCCAGCCATTGAGGCTGGCGGCGGGCTGAGCGCCGGTGCCGCCGAAATAGTTGTAGGCCATGCTTGAGTAGGAGGCGACCCAGTCTGAAGCGCCTTCATCGATGGCAGAGGGGCAGGCATAGAAGCGGGAGCCCATGCTGTAACTCTCAGTCAGCACTTTATAGGTGGCGTCGCTGAAGGAGTGAGCGGTGTCGGAGTTGCTGTCGGAAGGGGGGAGCTGTTTGAAATCAAAGTCGTATGCGATGGCGCTGAGGGCGAACTGCCGCTGGTTGGAGGCGCAGGTAGATCGGCGTGCCTGTTCGCGGGCCAAGCCAAAAGCAGGGAGCACGAGCGCCACCAGGATGCCGATGATGGTGATGACAACAAGAAGCTCAAGCAGCGAAAATGCGGCAATACGCGAGCCCGGACGACAGCGGGGGCGGGGCTTGAATTGTAGAAAAATCATCAACTCTCCTCCCCGAACTCAAAAGCGGTGGACTCAAAAATCAATCCCCCTGATTGGCCCGGCGTGCCTATTCTACACCCAAACGTGTTGTTTTTACATGTTTTTTAAATTTGGTGAGAGATCGACTTTTCCAACCGTTGTGAATTGCAAATGTTTGATCGCCTTGGCTTTTGTATACTGTCGCCAGCTATGGATGCTCGATCGTTGCCGATTGCTGACCCGAAACGTTTATTAGTCGTGATGCCCAATTGGGTTGGCGATGTGGTCATGGCGACCCCGACCCTCCGGGCACTGCGCGAGTTATTCCCTGAAGCCCATGTGACAGCGCTGATCCGCAGCCCCATCAAGGCTGTGCTGCAGGGGTGTCCCTGGGTGGATAAAACCATCACCAGCCGCCCAGCGCGCAAAGGCGTGCTGGTGGACAAGCGGGCGGACAACCTCCTGGTGCTCTCACGTCGACTCTCGGCGCGAAAGTTTGATGCGGCTGTGCTGCTGACCAACAGCTTCCGCTCTGCGCTTCTGGTGCGCATGGCGGGCATCAAGCGCCGCATTGGCTACGACCGCGACGGCCGCGGCATCATGCTCACTGATCGCCTCTTGCCCGTCCGCGTGAAAGGCCGGTTCCAGCCTGTCTCAACCCTTGATTATTACCTGGGGCTTACGCAGTACCTGGGCGCGATGAAGCCCAGCCCGAAGATGGAGCTTTTCGTCAGCAGCCGCGAGAAGCACAAGGCCGACAAAGTTCTGATGGATGCGGGCTATGCGCAGGACGATGCACGCCCGCTGGTGCTCTTAAACCCTGGGGCGAATTACGGCGATGCGAAGATTTGGGATGCCGCGCGCTTTGCCCAGACGGCTGATGAATTGGCGCACCGCTACAACGCGGCCGTGGCCATCACTGGTTCCCCCAAGGAACGCGCCATTCTGGATCAAGTCCTTAAGCATGCCAAGAGCCCGGTGATGGACCTTGCCCGTCACGGCGTGGATCTGGGCAGCCTCAAGGGCGTGGTCTCACGGTCCAGACTCCTCATCACCAACGACACCGGCCCGCGCCATTACGCGCTTGCCCTGGGCGTCCCTGTGGTGGTGGTGTATGGCCCGACCGATCCGGCCTGGACGCAAATACATACGCACCTGGAATCCAAAGTCCTGGTGCCGGTCGAATGCGGCCCATGCCAGAAGAAAAAGTGCCCGCTGACCGGCACGGCCAAGGAACTCCAGTGCATGCGCAAGGTCACCACCGAGATGGTGGTGCGTGCCAGCGCGCCGGTGCTGGGCGCGGTTGAGCCGTCTGCGTCGGCCCATAAGTCATGAAGATTGCGATTGTCATTGAGAGATTTGATCCTGCCGCCGGAGGGGCCGAGCGGTCGACTGCGCAAATCGCCGCTGAACTGGCCGGCCGCGGCCATGAGGTGACGGTTCTGGCGGGCAATTCGCCGGTGGCGCCGGTCTATCAGGGCATCAGCGTTAAAGGCATGCTTCCCGGTGATGCGCGCTTCAAGAGCGCCGGCCATGTGCGGCGCTTTGAGCAATGGGTGCGCTCAGAGCTGGCTTCAGGCGGGTTTGACACCAGCCTTTCGGTCACGACCAACGCCCCTGCGCGGGTGATTCAGCCGCGCGGGGGAACCGTGCTGGAAGTGCGCGAGCGGAATCTGGCCGCACGTGATGCGGGAATGGGGCGCTTATTCAAGCAGTGGGTGGTGATGTTTTCGCCCAAACAACGGGCGCTTGCATCCGCCGAGCAGCGGACGCTTGCAGACCCGATGGTGCGGCGGTTTGTGGGTGTGAGTGATTACGTGACGCGACAGCTTGCGCGTCATTACAGGATCACCGGTGATCGGGTGGTGGTTATTCCCAATGCTGCGGCCATGCCCAAGATGACTGCCGATGAACGCAGCGAAGCGCGTGCCCGCGTGCGTGCCGAGCTTGGGCTTGGCGACGACGATGTGGCTTTCCTTTTCGCGGCATTCAACCCCCGTCTCAAAGGCATCGATACGCTTTTAAAAGCCACGGCCATCCGTAAAAAAGAAGGGGGGCACGCAGTGGCCCTCTGCGCAGGGGAGTTTGGCGCACGCGAAAAGGCCCTGGCAGCCAGCCTCGGCGTGATGGATCGCATTCGCGATCTGGGCCCGGATCGCAAGATGGCCGAGCTTTACGTGGCCGCAGATGTGACCGTGCTGCCGACGTATTACGATCCATCAAGCAAGGTAATCATCGAGTCCCTCATGATGGGTGTGCCGGCGATCAGCACGTCCTACAACGGGGCCAGCGACATGATCATTGACAGATCCACCGGGGTGACGCGTGGCCGTGTGATTGCAGACCCGGCCGATGCTCAAGCCCTCGCTTTGGCCATGCGCGAACTGGAAGCCGCCGATGAGCGCGCGCGCTGCCGCGCGGCGTGCCAGGGTCTGGCTGAAAAGCTTTCGATGAAGGTTCACGTGGATGCGCTGGAGAAGGTGCTCACCGGGAGCGCCGGCGTCCCGCCGGCTCCCAATCGCCGCACTCCCCGACATAAGTGAACTGCAGCGCCCCAACCCATGTCCCACCAACTTGGGACCCCAATCACAGTCGATCTCATGCTTCAGAAAAAGCGTATGATTCGATGAACTTCAGGCACTTCCGGGAGCAATCATGCCCAAACCGCCACGCCGCTTCCATCCGCTTTCGACTCCGCGCTCCAATCAACGTTCGGTCTCCTGGCACGACCGCGGATATCTGCCTCATCGCGATTCAGACCAGCTGTTGCAATTCATCACCTTTCGATTGCAGGACTCGGTACCTTCGGAAACCATCCAGTCCTGGAAAGACCAACTGAACTGGCGTGCGGGTCTTCCATCATTCGACCCTGTCAATATTGCTTTGCAACAAAAAATCCAGGAATTCGAAGACCTGGGGCATGGAGCATGCGCCAATAGAATCCTTAATGAATCAGGTGAGTTTTGGATGCGTGATTATTTTGATCGCTTCATGCGAGATGAAAAACATTATGACGATGTGGTCAAGTACATTCATTCTCAGGAAAGTCAGGTTGTTGCTGAGAGCGTTTGATTGAAGTTGAGTCGGGGCGCGACAGTTCACTCATGTCGGAGAAGCGCGGCGATTGGGAGCCGGCGGGACGCCGGCGCTCCCGGTTACGCCGATGCCCGCACGATCACCGGTGTCGGCTTCACCAGGATGCGCTGCAGAGGGCGGCGTTCTTCCTGGCGTTCGATGCGGTCTTTAAGCAGGTGAAATAGTTTCTGCCCGATCTCTGCCGAAGGCTGCCCGATGGTGGTGATGGGGATCGCGTTGGAGGTGGCGATGGGGGAGTTATCAAACCCGATGATGCCGACTTCCTTGGGAATGTTGATGCCCAGTTCCATGGCCGCGCGGATGGTGCCGCTGGCCATGGCGTCGGTGCAGGCGATGGCGTCGAACTTGCCTCTGTTTTCCGACAGAACCTGGCGAATGCGGCTGTAGAGATCATCCGCGACGAAGGAGCCCATATCCGGGTCAGCCTGGATCTGCCACAACAGGGGCTGGGCATGGCCCGCGGCGCGGATGCGATCGATGGCGCCGTGCGAAAGCTGATGGATCGTGAAGCAGTCCGGCAGGGTGGAGAGCACGGCAATGCGCTTGCGCCCCGTCTTGATCAGGTAATCCGCCTGCATCACGCCCGCGGCGTAGTAATCCGTGCTGACATCATCACACTGCAGCGCGCTTCGCTGCGCACCGTCGAAGGTGACCAGCGGAAGCCCGGCTTCCTGAAGCTGCTGAAAGCTGATGTGTTTTCCGGTTTCAGTGGGGTAGACGGCAATGCCGTCGACATGACGATCGGCCAGGCTTTGCAGCAACCGATCCTCAAGGGCTTCCTCGTTTGGGGAAAAGCCGATCATGGTGAGGTAGTCATGCCTGCGCGCTTCTTCTTCAAACGCCTGCACCTTGTTGGCGTTCACCTCCACACGCAGCGAAGCGGTGATCAGGCCCACTGTCTGCGTCCGTCCGCCCCGCAGGGTGCGCGCCGCGAGATTCGCGCGATAACCCAGCGCCCGGGCTGCGTCGGCAATGCGCTGGCGCGTCTCCTTGGAAGCCCAGCAGTCAGGGCGGTTGTTCAGCACCGCTGAAACCGTTGAGACGGAGCTTTGCGCGGCCTTGGCCACTTGCGCCAGGGTCGGCCTGCCTTTGACGACCGGGCCTTTGGTGAAGCGGTTGTGCGGGGCATCATCGGAAGCTGAATGATCATTGGTCATAACAAATGCTCGCGGGTGGGTTTTGCCGTTGGGAACCTGGGTTGATTTTTCGTGTGTCAAGAGTGCCCGGAAGAGATATGTAGGAGTATATATGAAAAGTTCTATGGAAAACAGGATGGCGCACTTGCCAGCGCAATCCACCGCAGGGGGGTTGCAGCCTTGAATCCGGGGGATTCCAATCGCGCTCACGACACGCCTGGTCTAACCAACCTGAATCTTCCCGGATGTTTTATAGAGAACGTCCTATGATCGCGTGAATGATGCATTTGGCCGCTTGTCCGGTTATGCTGTGGCCTTTGAATCAATCCATTTCACCCCACAGGAACATCCATGAAAGCCGCTCAGATCCTTCGTGAAAAAATGGCTTCAGGCAAACCCGTCATCGGCATGCTCTGCACCAACCACTTCTGGCTGCAGTTCATTGAACTGGCCATGTCTTCCGGCCTGGATTACATCATCGTCGACCTGGAGCACCACGACCACGGCGCGCAACTCGTCGCCGATGCCTGCATGGTGGGCCGCCTCACCAATTTCCCCATCCTCATCCGCCCCGCCCGCACCGACCGTGAATCCATCCGCCTTGCCGTCGATGCGGGTGCGTGCGGCCTGCTTTGCCCCATGGTCGAATCCGTCGAGCAGCTCAACGAAATTCAGCAGGGCATCTACATGCCCCCGCGCGGCGAACGCCGCCCCGGCGGCTTCGGCAACCAGTGGGTCCAGGAATTCAACTACACCACCTGGGTCAAGGAAGTCGAAAACGACTTCATCGTGTGGCCCCAGATTGAAAGCCCCAAGGGCCTTTCCAACTGCGAAGCCATCGCCAAGCACCCCCTCACCACCGCGCTGGCCATCGGGCCCTACGATCTTTCCGCCCGCCTCAATTGCTGCTGGAACCCGGAAGACCCCCGCCTGGTCAACGCTAAGAAGCAACTCAAGGCAGCCGCCGACGCCGCCGGCAAACTGCTGTGGATGATCGGCGACGGCCCCACCAATGTGAAGGCCGGCTATCGCCTCCTCTGCGTTGCCGAGCCTTTCTATCTCCTGAAGGCCAGCGTGGCGAAAGTCGTGAAAGAAACCCGCGACGGTGCAGCCGGCGGCGATGCGGCGCCCAAGGCTTTTGTGCCCTGATCCTTCGCGGCGCGGTATCATCGCCGTCATGCGCGATGAGATTCTGGACATGTTGCGAAAGCTCAGACTGCCCCTGGCATTTTTGCTTGGGGCAGTTCTGCTTTATTCCGGCGGGGTGAAGCTCGCCGATCTGGAAGGGTTTGCGCGCATCGTCGATAATTACCGCATGCTGCCCGCCTCGGCGGTCAATGGCGCGGCCGTGCTGGTGGCGTCGCTGGAGGTGATTACAGGAGCCGCGCTTGTCGTGGGGTTTGGAATGCGTCAGAGCGGCGCGGCGGTGGCAGGGGGGGTGTTTGTGGTATTTGGTGTGTTGGCCGCCGTGGCCACCACGCGGGGAATGGATGTGGCGTGCGGATGCTTTTCCACCTCGCCGGATTCGGCGCGCGTGGGGTGGATGACGGTGGGCCGCAATGGTTTATTGGCGCTGTTGGCGTTGGCGGTTTTTTTGGGGGAAGGCGTCGCTTCAGCAACGGTGTCCCAGCCTCAGGAAGCTGAAACGCAGCCCTGAGTTTTTAAAAGTAATTCGCGAATCGTCGTTGACAAGACGATGCTGCGTGATAATCTGTACCAATAAGTACAAAATGAATAATTGAGTTATAAACGAAAGGGAAAGTCATGACTGGGAAACTTCAAAACAAGGTGGCTCTGGTGACGGGCGGAAGCAGTGGACTGGGCTTGGCGACCGCCAGGCGCTTTATCGCCGAAGGGGCCCGCGTCTTTATTACCGGCCGCCGCCAGGCTGAGCTGGATGCCGCGGTGAAGGAACTGGGGCACGGCACCATCGGCGTGCAGGGCGACATCTCCAAAATGGCTGACCTGGACCGCGTGTTTGATGTTATCAAGAGCCAGGCAGGGCGGTTGGATGTCGTCTTCGCCAATGCCGGCGGCGGCGGGTTTCAGGCGCTGGGGCAGATTACCGAGGAGCACTTTGACAAATACTTCGGCATCAATGTGAAGGGAACACTGTTTACCGTGCAGAAAGCTCTTCCCCTGATGGGTAAGGGCGGGGCGATCGTGGTGAACGGCTCCAACGCGTCGGTGAAGGGAATGCCCGCATTTGGCGTCTATGCAGCCACAAAAGCGGCTCTCCGTTCCTTTGTCCGGTCGTGGGCCACGGACCTCAAGGGAACCGGCATCCGGGTGAACATCGTCGCGCCAGGTGTGGTGGTTACGCCGGGGTATAGGAATGAGCTTGGGCTTGATGACAACGGCATCAAGGAGTTGGAGGCATTGGCCGCACTGTCTCCAGCGGGCCGTGCGGGTACTCCAGAGGAGATCGCCAGCGCCGTGCTTTTCCTCGCTTCTGATGAAAGCAGCTACGTCACTGGTACGGAGTTGTTCGTCGACGGCGGTTCCACGCAGGTGTGATTGGAAATGATCCGATGTAAGTTGATTGGGTCAGCCAAATTCAAAGGAGAAAGCCATGGATCGCTTCAAAGGCAAAACCGTGCTGGTCACCGGTGGTAACAGCGGCATTGGCCTCGCCACCGCGCAGGCATTCGCCAAAGAGGGCGCGCGGGTGGTGATCACCGGGCGCGATGAGGCCACGCTTGAAAAAGCCAAGGCCACACTTGGCGCAGACGCCGTGGCGCTGCGCAACGACGCCGCGGCGTCCGGCGCAGGCCAGGCCCTTGCGGATGAACTGACTGCAAGGCGCATCCGCCTTGATGCCGTCTACATCAACGCAGGCGTCGCCAAACTCGGTCCCATCGAAAGTGTTGATGAAAAAGTGTGGGATGAGGTCTTCAATGTGAACATCAAAGGCGCGTACTTCGCCATCAAGGCAATTATCCCCCTCATGAATCGCGGTTCGGCCATCATTCTCAACGGCTCGATCAATGCCCACATCGGCATGCCCGGCTCCAGCGTTTATGCCGCCAGCAAAGCCGCGCTCATCTCCCTGGCCAAAACCCTCTCCAGCGAATTCCTCGACCGCGGCATCCGCGTCAATGTCGTCAGCCCAGGCCCCATCGAAACACCCCTCTATGGCAAGCTCGGCATTCCCAGCGAAAAACTCTCTGAAGTCGCCGGAAGCATCCTCACACAAGTCCCTTTGAAGCGTTTCGGTAAACCTGAGGAAATCGCCAGTGCGGTCGTCTATCTCGCCTCCAAAGACGCAGCCTTCATCATCGGCACCGAACTCATCGCAGATGGTGGAATGAGCCAGCTGTAAGTCACTTCACGCAATGCGTGAAGATGACCGGCGAATCTTTCAAAAACGTGATCCAGTAATCCGCCCCGTGCCTCCGCACGCCCTCGGCATCCACTTCCGGAAGCTGCCAGGTCACTTGCGAAAATCCCGCCTTCCGCAGCGCGGCTTCCTGCACATCCAGCCCGATGTAATAGTTGTCAAGCGAAAATAGCTGGCCGTTGTCCAGATGGAACTCCCACGTCACGGGTTCGCCTTCAACGGCTTTGCCCGATCCCTTTTTCACAAAGCCATAAGGCCGCGTGGCCGGCCATGTGGCGGGATCGTGATTAACGTTGTTGTTCACCATGATGAGGCGTCCGCCGGGCCGCAGGATCCGCGCCATGGACGCCGCCATGGCGGCGAGTGTTTTTTGCGATTGTGCGTAGTTGATGAAATACGCCGCGAGGATAAGGTCATATTCCTGATCCAGCTTCAGGTTAGTGCAATCGGCCACCATGTATTCATTGCCCAGCTTCAGCGCGGCTTCCTGCTTGTTGCCCAGGGCTATCATCTCGCTGGAGATATCGATGCCCAGCACTTTCGCCGCGCCGGCCTGTTTGAGTTGCCGCGAATAAAAACCTTCCCCGCAGGCGATATCCAGGACCGCCCGCCCCGCGAGAGGGCCCAGGAGCTGCATGATCACATGCCGCTCGATGTGCAGCCGCCAGGGCTGGAACTTCGACTTCTTATACTCCTCGGCAATCTGGTTGTAATCGGTGGTCATGGAAGAAAGGTACAGGGAACCAGGGACAAGGTACAAGTGACAGGACCAAAAATTCCTCGTCCGTTCTTATTCCACCACCGAAATTCCCTCCAGCCCAAACGGCGCCAGATCATGCTGCGACGCCATGTTTCCTAAATCGCTGAACTGCCGGATATGCACCCTCCGCACGGCTTGCGCATCCGCCAGCCGTGTTGGACCCATCGCGTTAAACGGCGTGGTTGAAAGCTCAATGGCGATGCGGTTTTTACCGCGCACCAGCAAGCCGGAAACATCCAGCGCGTAAGGCTGCCATCGCAGCGTCCCCGCAGGCTTGCCGTTCACACTCACCCGTGCGGACGCGGCCTGCAGTCCGTGGAGATAAAGCGTGGCATTCTTCACTCCATCCACCAGCACAACACTGGTCTCAAACAGCGCACGGTCGTTGTAAAACGGCGCGCCGCATTGCGTCAGATTGCCTGTCGGCAGGGGGGCTGGCGCCGCAAGGCCAAAGCGCGATCCACCCGCTCCTTGCACCAGGAAGTTCCCAAGGATGAATACATCCTCAAGTTGTGTCTCCACCGGCTCGGGTCCCGGCTGCGTGCGGCGGTGTGATGCCCCCGAAGGCTTGGCCACGTTCACCTTTCGCCCGATGATGGTCAGTGTGTTGCGTCCTGCTTTAATCCCCGGAAGCGGCACGCGCGTAAACGCAATGTCATGCCACGACGTCTCGGGATTAAACACCAGCAAATCACCTTTGGCGCGCAGCGGTGTGATCGCCTCGCCGTTGAAGGTGATGGAATCCAGATGCTCCGCGGAGTCAATCGCCGCCTGGCATCCGCTCAATGCGCATGCGGAGTCGAAGTGATACGTCGCGGTGAACGGCGTCCCATCCTCCACGCCGAAAAAGTGCGGCCAAAGCGAAAACATCGCACCCGTATGCTCTTTGCCTGCAATCGAAAGCGTCGCTTCATCGACCCGCAGCACATTGGCCGAAAGCAGCGAAACATCAAACCGGGAGGCCACCGCCAGCGCCGGCCCCGATGCCCTGGAGTTCAACCCCGGCACCGTCGCACCCGAGCCCACCAATACCGGGCACGGCTGCGTAACTCCCTCGGCATGTTCACCGGTCAAAAGCACCAGCGCCCCCGCCGGGGCAAGGGTCACTTCCAGCGTCCCATCCTCCCTCACAGGCGCGGCATAAACGCTCCCGCTCCTCGCATCAAAAATCGCCACATGCGCCCGATCCGAAGCCGGAATCTGCACCCTCAGCGACACATCCCGCGCCTCCGCCGTGTTCACCAGCATGTGCGCCGTTCCAGCCTCGCCGTCACGCGTGTGGATCACCACCTGCGCCGCCAGCTTCCCGGTTTGCGCATCCGTCGCCGTCACGCGCTGGCCTGCATGTTTGGCGGTTTCTTCGATGGTTTGCGCCGCGCGCGTGGTGTAGGTCGCGCCGGGCAAGTTCAGGTTGGTTGCCACGCCATCCACAAACGCCGGTCCCGCCCCGGTCACGATCACCCGCCCGCCCTGCGCCAGGAAATCTTTGAGCAATGCCACCGTCGACGACCGGATGTTCATCATCGGCGGCAGCACCACCGTTTTGTACCCATGCCGTCCTACATACAAGAGCCCATCGGTTACGCGCCCATGATCCTTCATGATCGTTTCATTCCCGATGTGGAAGTCCACCTGCGACGCCAGCAGCTTCCGCGCCATCTCCTGGTACGGCTTGTCATACACCGTCACAGGCGCATACCCGCTGTCCCATTGCAACGGCGAATAATCCGCCCACACACTCGTCAGCGGCTGGATCAGCAGCGTCTCCAGCCGCCGCTTCCCACCCGTGAAAAGCTCGCACAGCCGCGCGATGTAATCGCTCAAGCCCCGCTCATCGGGCCACCACGCCGCCTGCGGCCCGATGTTCGGCGGGCAGTCCCGCTTGCGCGGCCCGCGCAGCGAATAGTGCGACAAATGCGGATCAATGAAATTGATCCCCAGCGCGATCAGCCAGTCCGAAATCCACTTGCGGTGGAAGAACGCCACCTGCACCCCCGAAATCCCATAACACTCGCAAAACGCGCGTGGCTTATCCAACTGATCCGTCACGCTCGTGAGTTGTTTCACCAGCGCCACTTCGTCCACATGCCGCTCCAGCTGATCGATCCCCGGCCAGTGCATATGCGGGTAATGCGCCATCACATCCCCCGTCCATTGGATCTGCAATCTCAGGTTGTCCTCTGCCTGGAAATGCCCCACAAACAGCAGCTTATTCTTGTCGCACCAATCGAAATACTGCTTCGTAAAGCTGTCACGAAACAGCTTCGACGCCGCATCGTAAAAATCAAAACGAATCTTCCGGAAGTCCCCCTCATCCAGAAACAACTTCGGCAGATGCTTTCGGATGTCATATCCATGCAGCTTCTGAAAATACGCCGGCAGCTTCGTTGACCACGGCACAGCCAGCGCATCAAACGCGCTGTTATCCAGATACAACGGCTCATCCGTGAACACCCCCGGAATCGTCTTCCCGAAATGCTCCCCGCAAGCCTGCTTGTACCGCTCCAGCACCTTGTCCAGAAACACGCGCATCGCGTCGGGGTTCATCAGATCCGGATACGTCGACCCGTTGTACCACTCCCGCCCCACGTTGGAGACCTGAATGGTGATCACATACGCCTGCCCGCGGATCGACACTTCCTCCAGCACTGTGTCGTTGGGCTTTTCCGTCCCCTTGGGGCGGATGCCCAGGCACCGCGAACGGTAATCAATATGCTCCTCGGCCACCACGCCTGCGCCATACCCCGAAGGCCACCGGTCCTCATCGTAAAGCCACGCCTTGATTCCCTGCTTCTGCGCCTCATCCACCGAGGCCTTCACAGCCGCCATCCACTTATCTGAAAGGTAATGCGTGGTGTACCCAATGCGCGGATGCATGAAGAAACCGCCATACCCCTGCGCGGCCATCTCGCGGATCTGCCGCCGCAGTTCCTCGGGTTGCAAATTGTCGTTCCATGACCAAAGCGGAACCGGCCGCGACGAAACGTTAGGGTCTTTAAAGCTCATGGAACCAGCCTATATGAACCGGTTACATATGCAAGCTCAAACCCCCTCCATGATCCATTTAGACATCAGATGCAACGCTGTGACATGTGGACTATGCCTCATCCCACGCGCCCGCGTTCCGGGTCACCGGGTTGTCGCGTGTCCGGGACGCGCATCACTCTTGTCAGGGCATTAAAGGGCTTACACCTTGTGAATGAATGAACCTGCATCGATGCCCCCCGGCAACCCGACAACCCGGCACCCGAGCGCGGGGGCCTATATTCTCCCCTTTCCCATACCCCCCGCCTTCGGCGATAATCCCTCTTCCAATACCCAGAACCCAATACCCAGAACCCATCCCGCAATGACCTTCAAAAAACCACCCCTCCGTATCCAGCCCACCACCCTCTGGGACTACCCCTCTCAGGACTACGGCGACGAACAGCAGGGCATCGCCGGCTACAAAGGCGCCACGCCCAGCTACATCATCTGGAATCTTCTCGAACGCTACACCAAGCCAAAGGACCTCGTCGTCGACCCCTGCGCCGGCTCCGGCACCACGCTGGATGTCGCCCGCGACCTGGGCCGCCGCGCGCTGGGCTATGACGTCAACCCCATGCGCAAGGACATCTTCCGCGTCGACGCACGCAAGCTCCCCCTTGAAGACGGCAAGGTCGATCTCGTTTTCATCGACCCCCCATACTCCACCCACATCGACTACTCCGATGATCCCCGCTGCATCGGCAAACTCGACGCCGCCGATGGCACTTATTACGCCGCCATGGAGCTGGTCATCACCGAAATCCACCGCGTCCTGCGCCCCGGCGGCCACTTGGGCCTCTATGTCAGCGACTCCTTCGTCAAGGACAAGGGCTTTTACCCCATCGGTTTCGTTCTTTTCGACATGATGCAGAAGCTCATGGACCCCATCGACATCATCAGCGTTGTCCGCCACAACAAGACGCTCACCATGGGCAATTACCGCGCCGCCGCTGAAGAAGGCAACTTCTTCCTCCGCGGGTTTAATTACCTCTTCATCATGCAGAAGCCCATGGCTCCCAAGCCACCCAAGGCCGCCAAGCCGCAAGTCCAGATGCCTCCGGCTCCTCCGTCACAGGGGCATGGCTCGCCCCATCAAAAGCCGCCCCAAAACCCCAACCCTCGCCCCCGCTTTGGCCCTACAAACCGCCGCGAAGGGGGGCCACGACCAGGAGGCCAGGGTTTTGGCCCAAATCGTCAGGATCGTGGGCCAGGACGAAACAAAAACGATCGCGGTGGAAACCCCTGACCAGTGGCCACGACACTTCCGGAAATCCTTCCGGCATCTTCCATCCGCCTTCTTCCACCCGGTCCGATGGGATCGGCGATCCCTTTTTCAAATCGCCCACTTCCTTGTCCGTCAGCGCCTTCATCGGCGCCCACGGCAAAATATCCTTCCCGCTTACAGCCACCACATTCCCCTCACCCGGATCCTGCCACGGCCCGATCGCCACGCGCTTTAATCCCCCCAGATGCGCCCCGCAGCCCATCGCTCGTCCCAGGTCCCGCGCCAGCGACCGCACGTAATACCCCCCGCGCGACACCAGCCGCACAACGCTCTGCCGCGGCAAATCATGGCTCACCCACTGCGCCTCATGCAGATACACCTTCGAAGGCGGTAGCACCACCTCTTCGCCGCGGTGCGCCTTCACATACGCCCGCTCGCCATCCACGCGCTTGTTGCTGTGGGTAGGGGGCACCTGATCCTGCCAGCCCACAAACCCCTTGAGGGCCTCTTCTAATTTCTCAGCCGTCAGCCCCGAAGCATCACCGGTTGAAACCACCTTCCCGCCCGGGTCCAGGTTGTCTGTTTCCGTTCCCCAGTTGATCGTCGCCTCATACACTTTGGGCGCATCATGCAGGTACTCAAACAGCTTCGTCGCCGGGTCCACCAGCACAATGAGCAGCCCCGAAGCGAATGGGTCCAGCGCGCCGCCATGGCAGATCTTCGGGGCTTTCCCCTTGCCCTGCGACTTGGCCGCAAATTCCTGCATCGCGGTAAAACTCGAAGGCCCACAGGCCTTATGCAACAAATAAATTCCTGGTTTCATCCCCAAAAGATACCCGACAATCAATCGCGGCTCCCGTCAGCAACCTTTACGCTCGCTCATAAATTCCTTCCACTTAGGTACGATCTTTCACAGCACTTAATCCTCAGAGGCCCTATGTCCTCCTTCAAAACCCCCGCCGTCATCACCTGCATCCCTATCGAGTTCATCCAACCCTGGGACCACGACGCCGCCATTCGCCAGGTCGCCCAGCACAAGCTCGGCAACTGCATTCAGCAGCAGAACACCGCCCACGTCGGCGCGTCCGACCAGGCGCGCGATGAATGGAAAAAGCGCTACCCCCACCTGGCCGCAAAGATCGACGCCACGCCCCGTTTCCACGAGCGCCCAGCGCGCGGCATGGCCTTCATCGCCGATCAACCCCTCGACCATTGGATCGCCCAGCTTGATCTTTGCCGCTCACTGGGCCTTCATGTTCTCTCGTTCCTCCCCCCGATCCAATCCCTCCCCGAGGCCGAAGCCAAACGCCTCGCCCAGGCCGGCAGGGGGGTGGTCCTTTCCGCCATGATCATGGGCGAAAATCTCAGCATCCTCCAGCACACCCTCCCCATTGAGCGCCTTAAAAAGCTCGCCGCCACTCCCGCTGCGGACCAGGCATTCACGCCTCCCGTCCAGCTTCCCGAAGGCCAATACCCGCCCTCCATCTTCGACGACATCGACACCCTGGATTTCGCCTCCGTTCAATCCTGGTTCGTCGGCCGCTTTAAGGAACTCGGGCAGCGCGTCCGCCAGCATTACGACGGCCCGCTTTCCTCCATCGAGGCCTCCTCTCAGATCCGCCTCTGCATGCTCGCCGGCGTTGATATCCCGCTTCTGGAACTCGTTCCCCACGAACCCCTGCGCGGCATTGCCGGTGTCCGCGGCGCAGCCCGCGCCTACGGCAAAAACACCTGGGGCGTCCACACCGCCATGGGCTACTTCCGCCCACCCGCCGACCATCTCCTCCCGCGCCGCCTCGCCATCGCTTACCACCTCTTTTTCGCCGCCGGCTGCTCCATCTTCAGCGAATGCAACATGCCCCTTCGCGTCACCGGCTCCTGCTCCGGCTTCTTCTCCATCCAGGCCACCCCGCCTATTCGAAAAGGTGAATCCGAACTCCTCGACTTTGATCACCCCATCCCCACCGCCGCGCGCGCATTCGCTGCCGATTTTCACCGCTTTGCCAAATTCCACATCCGCCCATCCGCTCACCCCCGCGTCAAAATGGGATACATCACTGGCCACCTCGATTCCGGCCACGAACGTCTCTGGATGGCCGATCACCCCGGCTTCTGGGCCCCTGACGCAGCCAAAACAGCCCACCACATCGACCACGCCTTCGACTCTGAACCCTGGTACACGCCACCCCGCAAATACTACTGGCAGGCCGACCCCGCCAAACCTCTTTATCACGGCACACCCCCATGCGGCCAAGTCGACCTTGTCCCCATCGAGGCGCCGCCCGCCGTCCTCTCCACTTACGGCGCCCTCGCCATGCTCGGCTGGAACACCATGACCCCTGAGCATTACCAATCCCTGGTCAACTATGTTGAGCAGGGGGGCATTCTCTTCCTTTCACTTCCACACCTCTCCACCCGCACCCGTGTCGACCAACCGCAAACCTTCATCAACAACGGTGATCTCACCGCACTTTGCGGCATTTCCATCAACGCTCAGTCCGGCCCCGGCGAATCCATCGAAGAAATCCTCCTCACCCATGACTCCACCGATCCCTGCCTGAATCTGCCTCAAGGCACGCTTTACCTTGAAGATGTCACGCTCGGCAACATCACCCTCCATGCCGCGCATGCTTTGGCCGTCTCCCGTGATAAAGCCAAGCCCAACCTCCCCGTCCTTTTGGAGCATCGTCTGGGCAAAGGCACCGTCCTTCTCTTAAACACATGGGAGTACCCCGGCGACCGCCTCCAGGCCTTCATCACCGACATTCTCCGTACCCTGGCGGACAGCCAGCAGCAGGAAATCGCCGTCCGTTCCCGCGATGTCTATTACTCTCTTTACGATGGCCAATTTCCCTCCGGCCAGGCCTATAGCACCGTTTACCTCGTCAACCACAACATCTACGGCCAAACCGCTTTCCCCTCCCTGATCCTCAATCACAAACACGAAACACCCATTCGTGTCCCCGGCTATGGCATGCGCATCGCCTGGATCGTCGAAGGCATTCTCATCTCGCCCACAGACCCTTACGTCAAAATCACTGACGCCGTCAAAACCCCCACCTCCCTCTCCGTCACCGTCGAATCACTCCTCCCCACTCCCTCCGCCGGTTCCATCCCCACACGCACGGTCCAACTTGCTCACCCCCAGGGCTGGTTCTCCAGCGTCACTCTCAATAACAACAACGTGCCCATTCAGGTCACGCCCGACAATGAACTACTCATCTCCATCACGCTCACCGGTTATGACACCCTGGAAATCACCCACGCATAAGACATGTGCCAATAAAATCGCTCTTCGGTTTGCTTCGAAATCGATGCTGACCCTTTTCGTCACGTGACCAAAAGGGTGCTTGGGATCAAAACTGGATGGCTCGTAGGACGTGATTGCTTTTCCGTGCGCTCCCTCCAACCCCGCAAAATGAAGCGCAACCCTGTCGTGCCCCGGAATTTCTTGTGTTTCACCCCGTTTTATCATCCTTTTGAAAAGCTCATTGTCTTGATCTTAAAGTCTCTTTCAAACACGAGTTACATTCCTCGCTCAAGCCCCCATTTCCGGCCCCTCTTGCTTGCTCTCCAAAGCATGCAAATCTCTTCCCAATCAATCACCATTGAATGGCAAAACACAAACCGCACCTCTGAAAACATCCGCTTTTCCCGCGGCTTTTGCGTACCTCGACGCACCAACATACATCAAGTACGTCAACCCACCATGTGGTATTAGATTCAAAAAAAATGAGGAAACCGCCCAGGTTCCCAAGGGGGACTAAAACAGACAAATGACCATTCACCAATCACCAGATTCAGATGCTTGCGCCTCTCCATGCCCCATCACATCAACTGGCGTCCGCGCCAGTGTCTCGTCGGGCTCTCAAAGCATGTGAAAACCTGCGTTCATGACCGCCCCATCAGATGAATCACGTCTCTTGACCAAATCTGGGGGAATGATTCAAAGGTCCCAATCTTGAGAATACTGTAAATCTTGCAGAACTCCGCCCTTCTCTGGCCCGGCACAGGCCCTACACCCCAGACCCCAAACCCTTCTTCTCCACCGGCCGCAGGCTGTATCTTCCCGCCGTCTTCACCGTCGAACGCCGCACCTGCAGCGTCGGCTGGATCACAAGCTGCACGAAGTTGTCGCCCGTACGCTGGCCGGCGATGCGTTCCTTTAAGATCTCAAAGCCCTTCACGCCGATATGTTCCGAATCATGCGTAATGGTCGTTAGCGGGATCGCTCCCTCCGCCGACGTCGCCATGCCATCGCAGCCGATCACCGCCAACTGTTCCGGCACCACCACATCCATTTCCGTCGCGATGCGGATTACGCCCATGGCAATCGCATCGCCCACCGCGGCAATCGCATCCCAGGGGAATTCACCCGTCAGAAAATGCTCGCGGAATTGTTCGATTTCGTCTGTGGTGTAGTGGTTGACGCTGTACCGGTCCAGGTCCATGATCACCGAAGGCGGCACCGGCATGCCGTTGCGCTTGAACACATCCTGAAACCCTGCAATCTTTTGGTCATTCACATAGCAGCGGCTCTTGCCCGAGACATACGCAAGGCGCGTGCGCCCCAGTTCCAGAAGATGCTCCGCCTGCATCTGCCCCGCCTTGAACACGTTGGCGCTCACATCGTCGGTCTTAAAGTCCAGTCGCCCGCGTCCTTCAAATGTCACCACCGGGAAGCCGGTTTCCACCAGCCGCCTGAGCTGCTTGTGCGGCCCGGTCTCCGTGGGATAGATCGCGATTGCGTCCACCTGCCGGTCCATCAGCCACTGGATCGCCTGGTCTTCCTTCTCTGAATTGTTTTCCGTGCAGGTAATCATCGTCGGCAGCCCCGCCCCGCGTGCCGAAAGCTCAAACCCCACGATCTTCCGCGACGTCACTTCCACATCCAGGCCCGTCACAATCAACCCGATGGTCAGTGTTGGCTTTCCGTTAAGTGCCCGCGCCACCGCGCTGGGGCGATATCCCAGCCGTTTGACGGTCTCAAACACCCGTACTCGCGTCGCCTCCGACGCAAAGCACTCCGGCCTGTCATTAAGGATCATCGACACAGTTGCCTTCGTCACGCCCGCGGCTTTGGCCACGTCTGCGATGGTCGGACGCTTGCCAAGTGGAATCATCACGTCGTTGCTGTTTGTTTCTTGCGTCATGTTTAAGCGTCTTGGCTTCTGCGAAGCCCCGAAAGGTATTGATTATGACATTTGGCATCCGCACATACGTGACGCCTTGCCCATATCCTACTTTCAAATTGCGCTTTGGCTATACCAAAATGCGAAAAATAAGGCTGGTTTACCGGTTTAGATAAACATTTATTTCCCCGTATTTTCAAACCCATGTGTTTTCCCCTTTCTCCCATTGATCCCCATTGCTTTCATCCTTTATCCCCCGTTACGATGCATAACGCCCTCATCCAAGCGCGTCTCCTCCGCATCTCTTGCGCGGCTCAGTCCGCCGCCAAAGCGCCCAAACAAAGCCACTTTCCGTGAAGGCTCATTGATTGGACCGTCCCGACCAACCCTCGATAATCCCCGCCCAACGCGAGCCTTCCGTCAGGCTGCTTGTCACGTGTGCTTTGACCATCCCCGTCGCCATCATCGCCTGCATCCTCATCCTTCTTTCCTCCACCATCACCGGCCGCATTGTTGAGTCTGATGCGCAGCGCCGCCTGGAGGCTGAGTCCAGCCGCGCGCAGGAAATGATCCGTTCCCGCATCGGCTATGCCGTCCGCCAGAGCCGCCTTTACGTCAAACGCATCGAACACACCGACCTCCCCCTCACCGGCGATCTGACCCGCTGGGAACCCATGATGTTCGACCGCCTCGCCACCGGCGACGAAGTCGCTTCCGTCTGCTACGGCTCCGTCAATGGTGAATCCACTTACCTCATGCAGGTCACCAACCGTCTCCGCCTCGGGCGTGGCAAAGGCCCCGGCCCCGATCAAACCTCCGAGTTCACCATCAGCGCCGCCACCAACCAGCGCATTGAAGACCCCGAAAACAAGATCTACCAGTACGACCCTCGCACCCGACCCTGGTACACCAATGCCGTCGAAACCCAGGCGCCCGTCTGGACCGATATCTACTCTTGGTTTCAAGACCGCGGCGACGCCTCCGTCTTTGGCATCGGCTACTCCACACCCATCTACGGCAAAGACAAATCCCTCAAAGGCGTCCTTGTCATCGACGTCACTCTCTCGGAAATCTCCCGCTTCCTCGGGCGCATCTCCCAGGGCCGAAACCAAAGCCTCTTCGTCTTTGATCAGCAGGGCCTCCTGGTCGCCGGCTCAGGCGTCCGCTCCACGGATGACGCCGGCAAACGCCTTTCCGCCTCCGAAGCCCTCCCCGGGCAAGCCGTCTCCTCGGAAGAATCCCAGCTTTTCCGTTACACCTACAACGACACACCCGTCCTCGCCCGCTCCGAGTGGTTCACCGTCGCCGATGGCCTGCGCTGGCGTATCGTCACCATGGTTTCCGAAGAGTCCCTCATGCAGGATTCCCGCGCCCTCATGCGCCTCATGCTTTATGTCAGCGCTGGCTTTCTCATCGTAGGTGTCGCCGCAGGGTACTACGCTTCCGGCCGCCTCATCCGGCCCCTTTACAGGCTTATCGACCACATCCGCGCCATCGGTCAGGGCGATCTGGACACCCAGGTCCAGCTCACCGGCGTCAAGGAATTCCACCAGATCTCCGACGAACTCAACGGCATGTCCCGCAAGCTCAAGCAGCACATCGCCGTCGAACGCTCAATTGAACTCGCCCGCCAGGTCCAGCAAAGCCTCCTCCCCGGCAAAAATCCCGACTCCGACTCCCTCGACGTCCACGGCCACAGCGTCTACTGCGAGGCCACCGGCGGCGACTATTACGACTTCCTCGAAACCAAGGAAGGCAAGCGCCTCACCATCGCCATCGGCGACGTCATGGGCCACGGCATCGCCGCCGCGCTCCTCATGGCCACCGCCCGCGCTGCCCTCCGCATGGGCGCGGCAAAATCCCAGGACCTCGGCAGCCTCATGTCCGAGCTCAACGACATCCTCGCCCGCGATGCCTCCCACGGCCGCTTCATGACCATGACGCTCGCCCATGTCGACCCCATTGCCGGCACCGTCAACTGGTCCTCCGCCGGCCATGACCCCATCATCCTCTACCGCCCCTCCACAGATTCCTTCCAGGAACTCGACGGCGGTTCCGTCCCCCTGGGTGTCATCGAGAATGAAATCTACGAGCAATACACTTTCGCCGACCTCCAGCCCGGCGACATCCTTTTCTTCGGCACAGACGGCGTCTGGGAAGCGCACGGCCCAAACCGCACCCTCTTCGGCAAAGAACGCCTCAAAGAAGCCATCCGCTCCGCCGTTCGCGCCGATCCCCACAAAATCACTGCCCAAACCATCGCCGACACTCTCGATAAAACCCTCACAGAGTTCACTCAGAACATCTCCTTCCTCGACGACGTCACCTACATCGTCGTCATCTGTCACCAGCATTCGCCTGCCCAATAAGCCAGCGGATGAGATTGGGTTGGCACGTTCCGCCCCGCAGCGTGTTGTATCTTGCACGCAACAACTCAAACCGCTTCAGTCGTTCTATAATGTATAAAACAACCTAGGTTATTATCTATGTCAATGACACTCCCCATCCTCGCCCTCCACCTCGACTTAAAAGGCGTCATGTTCAAGCCGTCGTACCTCCCGACGCTCATCGACGACCTCGCTGATCAGGGCATCAACGCCATCCTCGTTGAATATGAAACCACCTTCCCCTTCAAAGGCATCACCGCCTCTGACGACCTCGCCACTATCCTCACTCTCCGCGACATCAAGAAGCTCAACACCCGCGCCAAGGCCAATAACATCCAGGTCATCCCCGTCATCCAATGCCTCGGCCACCTTGAATACATCCTGAATCGCGCCAAGTACAAAAAATTCGCCATTCCCCACAAGTTCTACGACACCATCGACCCCACCAATCCCAAGGCCGTCGCCCTCGTCGTCGACATGCTCAATCAAGTCATCGACGCCCACCCCGGCATCACCCACATTCACCTTGGCATGGATGAAGCCACCTCCCTCACCCATCTCTCCAAGCAGCTCGGCCGCGATGTCCTCGACCTCTTCTGCGATCACCTCGAAACCCTCCTCAAAGTCGTCGAAGCGCGCGGCATCATCCCCATCATCTGGGCCGACATGATCCAGGATTTCTACAAACCCGGCCTCTTTGACCGCTTCAAGGGCCGCGTCATCCTCTCCCCCTGGGAGTATGGCTCAATCGGCGACACCCCCCACGTCGCCGCCCGCCTCGGCGGCGGCACCCGTATCGACAAAACCTGGCGCGCCGAACCCCTTAACCCCAAATCCCCGGCCATCTCCCAGCACACCAAATACCTCCAGGACATGGCCCCGCACGCCGCCGCAGCCGTCGCCCCTTACCACATCGGCGACAGGCTCATCCAACGTCACTTCTACCTCGATTTCTTCGCCGCCCAGGGTTTTAGCTGCCTCCCCGGCAGCGCTGTCCGCACCTCCGGCAACGGCCCCATCCTCCTGCCTTACAACCAACTCCTTGCAAACCAGCAATCCTGGGCCGCCGCCATCAAGCGCGTAAACGCTGCGGCAGGGGGGCAGCAACAAAAACAAACCCCCGTCCTCGGTAACCTCATTACCTCCTGGGCCCGCTCCCGCACCTTCAAGCCGCCCAACGCCTTCTTCGATCTCACATGGCCCCTCATCCACGAGGCCGCCCGCCTCATGGGCGCGAGCCCAAAACCCTTCTGGCCTGACATCCCACAGCCCGTCATCGATACCCTCATCAAGGAAATCGGCCGCACCCGCGAAGACTGGCGCATCGAGCGGGAGCTCATCGCGCAGATGCAATCGCTGCTCCCGAAAGTCAAAACCCACCGCTACGAATGGCTCACCCTCATTCACATGCTCCAGGTGCTCGACGCCACACGCCGCGCCGAGGCCACCCTCGCCGATATCCTCCCCGTCCTCAACGCCCCGCGCCTGGTCCCCGAAGACTTTGCCCGCCGCCTCCAGGAACTTGCTGACGCAGAGACTCTTCTCTCCCAAACCCGCAAAGCCACCCTGGCCCACCTCACCAAACGCCACCACGGCATCGCTCTTGCCGAGTGGGACCGCTACGTCTTCGACTCCCTCGTCACCCGTCTTACCCAAACCAAATCCGGCTGCCGCAAAGCCGCCTCAAAGTCCCGAAAATTCTGGGCCTGAACACGAATTTGTCGTTTCGTCACTTTTGAGCACTCCTAATCTCACACGGATGTGATCGATTTCCCTTGCCTCCTATTGAGGCGCCCATACAATCAGACGGCAGGCCATTCCTCTCTTGGTTCCAGAACGATAAATCATGAAGCCACGCGCATTTACCTTAATCGAGCTCCTGGTCGTCATCGCCATCATCGCGGTGCTGCTCAGTATTTCTATCCCTGCTCTTAACGAGGCGCGTTTCATCGCCCGCACCAGGATGTGCTCCTCTAATCTCCGCCAGCAAGGCATCGCCCTCACGGCTTATTGCATGGACGACCGCACCACCGCCTTCCCCTCCAATGGTCGCCACTATGCCTCCTGGATCATCAAGCTGGGCGATTACATGGGTTACACCGGCGCAGCTACTCCATCAAGTCAAGCCGGTAACACAAACTCCGCCGACATCGTCATCAAAGGCTTCCGCTGTCCCGAATCCTCGCGTTATCCCAATACCAACTACATCGCCTCCGGCCATTACGGCTATAACCTCACTCTCACAAACGGCCGCCCGGATTACGACTTCGGCAGCTCTACATGGCTTTCGCATTGGGCCCGGCGCCGTACTTATCAGCAGATCAAAACGCCCATGAGTCGCATTTTCATCATCGGCGACAGCGGCCTCTACGCCCCGCTTGAATGGGACGAACTCGGCACCCCAAGCGCCTACCCAGGCACCACAGCCATCCGTCCGCGCGGCCACAAAACCACCTACAACCTCATGATGGTCGATGGCCATGTCGAAAATCGCACCAAAGGCGTCAACAAAAACCTCTGGTGGTTCGACGGTGAAGACGACGGCTGGTAATTCGCCGCAATTGACACCAAACCACAACTCGCTACCCTATTACCTTCCTGATTGCCGCCGACCGTGACGAGGTTGCACCAAACAACCAAGGCTCGGACAGCGGGTGAAGACCGGACGCGCAGCGCCGGATCACTCCAGCAGCAACAGGGGCCGCGCGACTCCTGTCTAACTCACGGGTGCTCGTCCCGGCCGTCTTCGGCACGGTGACAGCCCCACAAGGTTGCCGCCAAAATAGGCCTCTTTTGGCCCCCATTTGGCCCGTAGTGTAACGGTAGCACATCAGGTTTTGGTCCTGAGCGTCATGGTTCGAATCCATGCGGGCCAGTTACGGCAACCTTGTCCCTTTTCCCGTGAGCAATATGACAGCACCCTCTCAACCCACCAAGCGTCCCATCACCGCTATCATCATGGCCGCCGGTCAAGGCAAGCGCATGGGCTCCGGCGATCTTCCCAAAGTCGTCTACCCCATCGGCGACCGCCCCATGGTCTGCTGGGTCGTTGAAGAAGCTCGCAAGGCGGGTGCCGACCGTGTCATCGTCATCGTCGGCTTCAAGAAGGAACAGGTCATCAAGGCCCTCGACGGCTTGAACTGCGAATTCGCCGAGCAAAAAGAACTCCTGGGCACCGGCCACGCCGTCGCCCAAGCCGCTCCCCTCTACGTCGGCCACCGCCCCTCGGACGTCTTTGTCCTCGCCGGCGACGGCCCTTTGATTCGCGCCCAGACTCTGACAAAACTCCTCCAGATCCACCGTCAGGAAGCTGCCGCCTCCACCCTGGCCACGGCAGTCCTCGACAACCCTTCGGGCTACGGCCGCGTCATCCGCAATGCCGAAACACAGAAGTTCGACCGCATCGTCGAGCAAAAAGACGCCACGCCTGAAGAACTCGCCTGCAAAGAAGTCAACCCCAGCTACTACTGCTTCCGCAGCGATCTTCTCTTTGAGATGCTTCCTCTGCTCAAGAATTCCAACGCCCAGGCTGAGTATTACCTCACCGACGTCCCCGGCCTGCTCAAGACCAAGGGTTACACCGTTTCCCTCGTCGATGCCGTCCCCGCCGAAGACGTCCTGAGCATCAACAACCTTGACCACCTCGCCGAGGTCGACAAGATCTTCCGTTCCCGCTCCGCCGCCACTCCGGGCAAGAAGTAAAAGGAACGCCATGAGTCGATCAGACCGTGACTATCTGAAGATCTTTCCCGGGCGATCCTCGCGTGATCTCACCGAGCGCATGTGCAAGTACCTCGACCTGCCTGTCGGCCAGGCGCACACCGACGTCTTCCCCGATGGCGAAGTCATCGTCAAGCTCGATGAAGACGTCCGTGGCCGCGACTGCTACGTCGTTATCAGCACGCATTCCCCGGTCAATGAGCACATCATGGAGCTCTTGATCTTCATCGACTGTTTGAAGCGCGCCTCCGCCCGCCGCGTCACCGCCGTCATTCCTTATTTCGGCTACGCCCGCCAGGATCGCAAAGACGAAGGCCGCGTTCCCATCACCGCCAAACTGGTCGCAAACCTCATCACCACCGCCGGTGCCGACCGTGTTCTGGCGATGGACATGCATGCCGAGCAGATCCAGGGCTTTTTTGACATCCCTGTCGATCATCTCCACGCCGCGCCCGTCATCGTCAAATATTTCCAGTCCATCCGCGAACAGTTCACCGGCGACATCGTCATCGTCTCTCCCGATGTCGGCAATGTGAAGCTCGCCAATAAGTACGCCGGCTGGCTCGGCGGTGAGCTCGCCATCGTCGATAAGCGCCGCAAATCCGGCACGGAAATCGTCGCAGCAAACCTCATCGGCGACGTCAAAGACAAAACCGTCCTCATGTTCGACGACATGATCTCCACCGCAGGCACTGTGGTCGAAGCATCCAAAATGGTCAAAAGCAGGGGGGCCAAAGACGTTTTCGTCGGCTGCACCCACCCCGTCCTCGTCGGTCTCGCCATGGAGCGCCTGGCGGATTCCGCCATCAGCCGCCTTGTCGTCACAGACACCATCCCCACCGGCGACCGCGTCGCCCCGATCCGTCACAAGCTCGTGGAGCTTTCCATCGCCGAGCTGCTGGGCGAAGCCATCCACCGCATTCACCACAACCAGTCGGTTTCCAGTCTCTTTAAAACGGTGACCGCGAAACCCAAATAGACCTCTCTCGTCTGGCAGGCACAAGGCCCCGTGCTGACCTGGGGCCCGCCAGACATAAACCTCGAATTCAGCACAGATTCAATAACGTCTGAGATTAAGGAGATAGTTATGGCAAAGCGTGAGATTCCCAAGTTCGTCGGCCAGGTTCGTGAGCATGTCGGCAGCCGCGTGGCCGCCCGTGAGCGCAAGGCCGGCCGCCTGCCCCTCGTCATCTACGGGCACAACCAGCCCGCCGTCTTCATCACCGCTGACAAGAAGGAGCTCACC
The DNA here is from genome assembly GCA_964527265.1 of uncultured Phycisphaeraceae bacterium. Lineage (GTDB taxonomy): Bacteria > Planctomycetota > Phycisphaerae > Phycisphaerales > Phycisphaeraceae > CAZGOM01. Next base: position 27,242 of record CAZGOM010000002.1, read on the forward strand.
CTCCTCCTCCGCAAGCACGCCCACCTCGTGCAGGTTGACGTCAAGGGCACCATTGAGACCTGCATCGTCAAGGAACTTCAGTGGGATTACCTCGGCACCGACGTCATCCACGTCGATCTCGCCCGCGTCGACCTCACCCAGAAGGTCCGCGTCGTCATCGGCCTGGATTTCTTCGGCGAAGCGATCGGCTTGAAGGCCGGCGGCACCTTCCTCGATCACCCTCACAACGAGATCGAAGTCGAATGTCTCGCCACCGACATCCCCGCCAGCATCCGTGTCGACGTCACCAACCTCGCCTCCGAGGAAGAAATCACCATCAAGCAGATCGTTCTGCCTGAAGGCGTCAAGGCCGTCGGCAACCCCGACGCCGTCGTCGCCGCCATCCGCGTCATCCTCGAAGAGAAGGCCGCAGAAGGCGCTGGCGCAGAACCCGAAGTCATCGGCAAGAAGGCCGAAGACGGCGCAGCCGCTCCCGCCGCTGGCGCCGCCAAGCCCGCCGCCAAGAAGTAATTCTTCGCTCGGCCAATGTCCAAAATCCACGAAAAACACCCGATTCAACCCGGGTGTTTTTTCTTGCCACATCTCCACCGGGAGCCGGCGTCCCGCCGGCTCCCAATCACCACCCTCCCCCGACATAAGTGAACTGCCTGCGCCTCAGAACCTGTAAACCCTGCTCTTTGTAATCCTTCCTCCACCACACCCAACCTCCACACAAAACCCCGCTGGTGATCAAGCAGTTACCCAATCTCGCGACTTTGAATATTGATAGAACAAGATCACCGATAATGGCATCGTCCATCTTGCCTCTTTCCAAAATCTTAAGATGTTGAACCTGCTTCTGACCCCTCCGAAAAAGCCCCTTGATTCAACCATCAGCCAACGGTTGGTACTACAACGCTACGACGTTTCGTTTCTGCGTGCCATGCTCTCGTCTGCGTGAGCATGTTTTGTTTTCGCCCGCTTTTGACTGGACTTAGTCATGCCTGGAATGCGACATTTCTTTTTCTAGCGTTGAAGCGCGCCGCGTAAGCCAGCGTTCGGGCGAAGCCCGAATCTCTCCATCAACACCTTCAACTACACACTCGCCCCTCAACTGCCGAATTCACGCCTGCCCGCACCAGCATCACATTGAACCAACCTTCTCAAACTCCCCCCAACCCCACTCCATCCCCTGTCCTCTCCTGCCATTTCACCAATCTCCCATACAACTCCGCTGCCTTCTCCTCATACCCCGCCCGCCCATACAAATTCACCCGCTCAAACGGATCATTCCTCAAATCAAACAACTCATGCCGCCCCCGCGCGGCACAGTTAAACTTCCATCCCTCCGCTGTCACCAGGCTCCGAATCGAATCCCTCATCGCCCCCACGATTTCCTCCCGCGTCCCCAAGGCCGCGATCTCCGGCTTGGCCATCTTCTTCTCATCCGCCTTTTCCTCCTCCGCACCCGCATTCCACTCAATCACCACATCATCCGTCAGCCGCGCCTCCTCCGCGCTCTCCATCGCGCCCCGCCTGCTCACCCCATGCAGTCCGCGCGGCACATCCTGACCCATCAAGTCCAGCAGCGTCGGCACCAGGTCAATCTGCCCCATCGGGCCCGTCACACGCTTGCCCCCGTTCACGCCGCCCGGCAGCCGCACCAGAAGTGGCACGCGCGCCGCCTCCTGATACTGCACGCTTTTGGCCGCCATGTGGTGGCTTCCCATCATGTCCCCATGGTCCGACGTGTACACGATGATCGTGTTCTCCATCTGCCCCGTCTCCTCCAGCGTCCGCAGAATGTTCCCCACATACTTGTCCACCAGCGTGCACAGCCCCCAATAATGCGCCATCATCCGCCGCCACTCGCTCTCCCGTGTCAGGTGAAACTGTGTTTCATTCAGCTTCTCCGCCGGGATATCCGTCGCCCCCATCGGGAATCCCAGATGCGTCCATGCCTTTTGCAGGTACCGGTTCTTCAGATGGCAATCCTCGCCCGGCAGGTCATTGAAATTCTCCGGCAGCGGTAGGGCGGCAGGGTCATACATCTCGTCATACGGCCCCATGAACGGCATGTGCGGCTCAAGAAAACTCACATACAGCACAAACGGATTCTCTCGGTTCTCCGTAATAAATCGCGACGCCTCCTCCGCCAGAAACGCCGGCCTGTTCAACTCCTCCGGCAAGCGCCGTGTCTCTTGCCTTCCGAAAAACGACCCGTTCGCCGGCTGCAGTCCCTTGCCCACCAGCCAGTGGTGATAGCTCGACCGTGCTTCCTTGTCCCGTCCTGCCGTGAAGTGCTTGAAGTAATAGTCCTCCGCGCTCACCCAGTCCGTAAACCCATGCTGCGCAAAGATCTCATCCCCCAGGTGCCATTTCCCGTGATACCCGCACACATATTCACCCGGCTTCAGCATCTCCGGCAGGCAGGGGAATTCGCTTGTCAGCGTCGCATTATTCGTCCCCATTCCGTTGGCATGCGGAAACAACCCCGTCAGCAGGCTTGACCGTGACGGCGTGCACACCGGCTGCGTCACATACACATCATCAAAAATCACACTCTGCTCCGCCAGCCGATTCAAGCTCGGCATGCGAATCTGACCATTCCCATAACACGCCAGCGTGTCCCGCCGCTGCTCGTCCGGCAGAATAAAAAGCAGATTCGGCCGCCCGCCCTTGTTTGATCTCATCGCAAGCACCTCGCAAAGAACCCCACCATATCAACCCGCACCCACCCCGTCATCAATCAAAACAAAAACCTCACAAATCTCTAAACCAGCCCCATCTTCTTCAACCATCGCCCCCTCAATCCCTCTTCCTCCACTCAACCCCCTAATTCCACGGCGCATTGCTCACCCCCGCTCAAGGCAGCCACGGCTCTGGATACGGTGCCCACGTCGCATTAAACGCCGCGTTATAAAAACTCCCTGGCTGTCCCGCATAGTTCACCCATGTGCTCGTCGTCGCTCCTAGCAGATTCAGCCGGAACTCATTGGGCTCATACACCTCACCATGCTTCACGAACTGCGCATGGCCGTCCACATAGCTGCTCGTAAACCCCTGGTCATGCCGCGGCAGGGAAACCAGCGATGAACTCCCCGAGATATACCGCGTGCTCGGAAACAGCGGCGGCATCAGATACGTGAAGTACGGCCCAACCTGCGCCGAGCCGCTCCTGACCCCATGCGCCGACGTATGGTGCGATTCAATAAACAACGCCATCTGTGACCCGCGATTGATGCTGTCCCGCCGTGTGTGGATCAGTACCCCGTTCTTCACATACGACAAATACACATTCAGCCCATACGTCGCCTCCCGCCAGTTCCCGTTGGTCCCACCCCACCAGGCCTTGTCCGACGGGCAATACGCCATCGGTGAGCTCAATGCCGCAGGCGCCTGCGCTGAGCTGTAGGTGTCCGGCGCCAGCAGCTCCCAGATGCTGATCGACCATCCCTGGGATGACACCAGGAAGTTGCTCGATAACCCCCATGCCACGTAATTATTCACCCGGCCCACGGGACCAAACCCCGCCGCCGGGACGACCATCCCTCGATGGTCAGAAAAATAAACCCCCACCGCGCCCACCGCGATTTGCCTCTGGTTCGACAGACATCGCACCACTTGCGCCGTCTCCCGCGCGCTCCGTAGCGATGGCAACGTCAGCGTGATCAGCACACTCATGATCGTGATCACCACCAGCAGTTCAATCAATGTAAATCCGCCTGACATCTTTGTGCGTGCCATGGGCATCTCCTTGAAATTTTGACCTCAAAGCCCTGTGAGTAAAAACACATCAACTTTTCGAAATGGTTGAAAGCGAAAGATTCGCAAACTCAAACGGAATATGGATCGTCATCCCCCCGTGCTGCTCGGCATCTCCCCATGTCCCCGCGATCAGCGCCCTCAGTGCCAGGATCCCCGTCCGCGCCATCGCCGCATTGTCTTCCATCACCATCGGATATCCGTCAAACCCACGCGCCGCGAACATATGCTTCTGACCGCTCACCACATGGTCTTCCCGCATCAGCCTCAAACCCATCGCATCCGCCTTAAACAGCGGCCACGCCGACTGCGCCATCCCTGTATCCGCCCACACCACGGCATCCGGCCTCGCCGGATTCTCCGTCAGCCGCTTCACCCACCCCTCGTTCCCTTCGCCGGGCCGGTAGGAGATCGCCAGCCGTTCGTCAGGCATGATCCCCGCCTCGCACAGCGCCATGCAGTATCCCCGCATCCACAAGTCCGTCCAGAACCCTTTCTGCCCGCTCAGCGTGCCGTTCATCAGCGCAATCCGCCGCTTGCCGCGCGCCAGGTGGTGCCGCACCGCCGTCCGCGCCATCCCCACCGTGTCGAACGCCACCCGGTTCAGCGCCCACATCTCCGGGTCTTCCGCCTCCAGCGCGCATGCCCCCAGTACCACCACCGGCACGCCCAGCTTCTGCAGCATCGCCAGAAACGGCTGCCTCAGCTCTCCGCATACCAGGATGCCATCCAGGCCGTCGGCAAACCGCCCAGCCTGCGCCTCTGCCTCCGGCAGGGGGGTGTCCACCGGAATGCTTGCCATCTGCATTCGCACGCCCATCCGCGTCGTATGCCGCATCAGCACATGCACCAGCGGCGAAAAATTCTCCTCATGGATCATCGCCGCCGCTTTGTCCACCGCGATGAATCCCAGGTGCGCCGGTCGGCTTGGCCGCGCACTGCCCCCCGACAGGCTCACTCCAGGCGTCGCCCCGGGAATCGACGCCAGCACCACGCCCGGCTTCTTGTACCCCAGCTCCCTCGCCACCTGGTGAATCGCCACACGCGTCGCATGCTTGATCGCAGGATGGTTCTGCAACGCCATCGACACCGTCGCCACTGACACGCTCGTCAATTCCGCGATGTCGCTCAGCCTCACCTTGCTGCTTGTCTTCTCAACCATCGCAAAACACCTCTATCGAGGAAACTTTATTGAACGATTCACAGACCTTAATTGAAGAAGTGAAATTGTCAATTTATTTTCATTTTTTCAAGTTTTCAAAATTTCCGCCCTTATAAAACCTCTATGACCAACCCATTAAACCCATCCACCTCCTCCGATATCTTCATCACCGACCTCCCCAGCCGCGTCGTGGGTGGCTTTCAACGCGCCAAAGGCGTCGGCGCCGGATGGGTCGATGTCCCCTTCACCGCTCAGGATGTCACCGGTGTCGCCCTCGCCACCGGCTATGCCTCAGCGGCTAAGCCACTCGTTTTAAATCTTGGTTTAGAAGGTACTTACACACTCTATCTCTGCCTGGGTCAGCACGACGGCATCCGCGCCTGGCTCGATGGCGAGCCAGGCTTTCGTGAGTTCACATGCGAGCAGGGGGGCCACCGCATCCAGGAAGCCCGTCTTCACACCGCCGACCTCACCGGCCGACGCCTCCACATCGCCCCCATCCCGCATTCCCCCCTCAAAAAGCACGACGCCGGCACCACCTTCTTTTACATCCGCGCCGTTCCTGATCATAAAACCGGTTCATGGTTCAAAAAGAGCGCCAAAAACCTCATCGCTACCAACGATGGCTTCTCCTGGATCGCCCTCGATGGGATGGAATCCATCCGCGATGTTTCCAAAAACTTCGCCCCTTACCGCGACAGCGATTTCTTCCGCCTCCTCTGGTGCCCCCTGGGTGCAGACGTCTCCGGCAATCACATCACCCGCGTTGGCACCACCGTATCTTCAGGCCCAGCCCATGCTTACCGCCGCTGTGACCGCCAGTACGCCCTCACCACGCGCCGCATTTTAAAAAGCGGCGGCGACATCCTCCGCGCCGCTTCCGAAGGTGCCCGCGACGTCGGCATGGAGTTCTGGTTCTACATCCGCCCCGAAGCCTTTTACTGCCACTTCCCCCACAATGTCTCCTTCGCCTCCCGTTTCTTCACCAAAAACCCGCAGTTTCGCTGTGTGGATGAGTTCTCAAACCCTGTCATGCGCTTGAGTTATGCGTATGAAGAGGTGCAGGATCACATGCTCGCCTACATCACTGAACTCCTCAAATACCGTCCCGGCGGCATCTGCCTCGCATTCAACCGCAGCCTCCCCATGATGATCGCGGAACCACCTGTCATTAAAGCCTTTGCGGTTAAATTTGGCCGCCCGCCCCGCCTCCCTGAAGAAATCGATAGCATCGAAATGGCCCAGATCCGCGATGAGCTCCTCCAACATTTCCTCGACCGTCTGAAACGCCTCCTTGAAAAAAAGAAAGTCGCTCTCGCCTGTATCGCCAACGCCGACCATGAAAATCACCGCATCATGGGCCTCGACATCGCCCGCGCTGCAAAACGAGGCCTTTTTGAGTCCATCTGCGTCACCAGCGACTGCACCCGCCAGGATTTCTGGCTCAATTTGAAAAAACAGACCGGCCTGAAAATCTACCCCGGCATGCACGACGCACACGCCCCGGAACCCGCTCCCGCCGACCTCTGGGACCACAAATGGCAGGCCCGCACCTTAAAACCCATCATCGAATCCTCCTTCGACGGCGCTTTCTTCTGGGATGCCGAAAGGCTCCAGGCCAATCCCTACAATTGGCACGTCGTTCGTAAAGCCGGTACCCCACAATATTTAGACCGAGTCATCGCGGATGACCCCCAAACCCAGGTCATCTTCAAAACCATGAGTGTGCTCGACGGCGTTCGTTTCGACCGTTACAAACCCGGCTCAAGCTATTAACCACCAAGCGCTTATAGAAAAAGGCCCGGCATTAAATGCCGGGCCTTTTAAATCTCCTTCACAACCGCAAGCCATTATCACAGCTTGAGTTTCGTCTTAAACCGCTCCATCGCTTCAAGCACATTCGCGCGGCTGTTAAACGCACTGATGCGGAAGTAGCCTTCGCCCGAAGCGCCAAAGCCCGAGCCGGGGGTGCCGACGACATTGGCTTCAGTGATCAGCTTGTCGAAGAATTCCCAGCTCTTCAAGTTATTGGGTGTCTTGAGCCAGATATAAGGCGCATTCACGCCGCCATAAACCTTGAGGCCCAAGCCGGTTACAGTCTCGCGGATGATCTTCGCGTTAGCCATGTAGAAGTCGATGGTCTCCTGGACCTGCTTCTGGCCCTCTTCCGAGTGGGTGGCTTCCGCCGCGCGCTGCACCACATACGACACACCGTTGAATTTGGTGGTGTGGCGGCGGTTCCAGAGGCGGTGAAAGTCGACCTTTTCACCTGATTTGGTCTTGCCGATCACCGTTTTAGGCACAATCGTGTACGCGCAGCGGGTGCCGGTGAAACCAGCCGTCTTGGAGTAGCTGCGGAATTCAATCGCCACATCCCGCCCGCCGGGGATCTCATAGATTGACTGCGGAATGCTGGGGTCGGTGATGAAGGCGTAGTAAGCCGAGTCATATAAGATGATGGCATCATTGGCCTTAGCGTAGGCTACCCATTTTTCCAGCGTTTCGCGGGTAGCAACCGCGCCGGTGGGGTTGTTGGGGTAGCAGAGATAAATCACGTCGACCTTGCCCTTGGGCAGTTCCGGCGTGAAGTTGTTCTCCGCCGTGCAAGGCAGGTAAACCAGCCCTTCATACTCACCCTTCTCATTCGACGCACCGGTATTCCCCGCCATCACATTCGTATCGACATAAACCGGGTAGACCGGGTCCGTCAGCGCAATTTTGTTGGTGTTGCCCAGGATGTCCAGGATGTTGCCGGTATCGCACTTGGAACCATCCGAAACAAACACTTCCTCGGCTTCGATGTTGCACCCGCGCGCCTGATAATCGTGCTTGGCAATGGCCGCGCGCAGGAAGTCATAGCCCTGCTCATCACAGTAACCCTTGAAGGAACTGCGGTTAGCCATTTCATCCACCGCTTTGTGCATCGCGGTGATCACGGCCGGGGCCAAAGGCTCGGTGACGTCGCCGATGCCCAGGCGGATGATCTTGGCCTGGGGATTAGCCGCTGCAAACGCCTTTACGCGACGCCCGATTTCGGGGAACAGGTAACCGGCCTTGAGCTTCAGGTAGTTTTCATTGACGAATGCCATCTTTGGGTTTCCTTGGTGAATTTCAGGCAAGCATGATACCCAAAACAAACACCGGCCTCGGGCGCACGCTTTGATACGTGTCGCCATAGGCCGGTTTTAAGCCCCAGTTGATGGACGTCTTAGCCCACAATCAGTTCGGAAGTCATCCGGATGGGCTGAGAAAGGTTCCACCGGTTGGCGGAGGTCGCCGCCACCATGGCGTGCAGTTCCTGAAACTGCTCAGGTGTGCCGTTGCCCTTGATTTTCACTGTGTAGTGCAACGCTTCATAGCCCGGGGTCACGCTGGCGTCCATGCCCAGCACACCTCTGAGGTCGATTTCACCGGACGTGCGGATTTCCAGCGAATCAAGCCGGATGCCCATCAGCGTGGCGCATGCGACATACCCCACGGTCATGCACCCATTGAGCGCCGCCAGCAGGAAATCCTGTGGGTTGGGCGCGATGTTGGTGCCACCGATTTCCTCGGGCTCATCGATCATGATGGCGAAGTCCCTCTGGACTTTTTTGCCGCCCAGTTCAAATTGCTTTACCTGGGTGCGCGATACGCACCCTTGCTGCCATTGCGTGGTCACGTCCCACTTGGTTTGCCCCTCCGCCGCGTCTGCGGCAATGCGGGCGATGAGGCCCTGAAGGGCATTGGTGTCGATCCCATTGATCCCTGTGGAATTCCGCGTTGAAGACTGGACGGACTGTTGGACGGATTGCTGTGCGGTCATGGCTTTCTCCTGTGTTGCCAAGCCTTGTTTTTTGATCTGCCGGACGCTCCGGCACGGTCATGCAACGAGGTTAGCCCGGGAAAAAAAGCCGACCAGTAGACTTGAGGTCAACCTTGGGTTGACTTGAGGTAATCTCAGGTTGACGCGAGGTACACCCTCCGGGATGATCCCCGCTTATTCCAGTTGGAGGCCATTTATGGGCACTCATGACCTGTTGAAGCCCAAGATCAAACCCAAGAACATCGCGGATTTGTTCGGCGTGCGGGCAAAGCCGCGCAACGCCAAGGACCGCCTGCTTGAAAAAGCGATTACGCGTTTTTACACCACCGGCTTCAACGCAGTGGGTATCGACCAGATTCTCGCTGACGTGGGTGTGACCAAGACGACGTTCTACAAGTATTTTGAGTCGCGTGATGACCTGATCATGCAGGCGATTAAGCAGCGTGAGGAGTGGGAAGGAAAGGCGTGGGCAAGGGCCATGAAGAAGCTTGGCGGGCCTACGCCGCGCGGGCAGTTGGTAGCGCTTGTCGATGTCCTGGATTTCTGGTTTAACGACCCTTCATTTGGCGGGTGTATTTTCATCAATGTGGCGTCGGAGTTTCCCAATCCGAATGATCCGATCCACAAAATGGCGGTTGCCTATAAAACCAACAATCGCAAGTCCTACGCGGATATGGCGCGCAAGTCCGATGCGCGGGATCCGGAGCTTTTTGCCGATCTCTACACCACGATGATCGAAGGCATGATGATCCTGCGCCATGTGCATCACAGGAACGATGCGGCTAAAGTGGTCAAGCCGATGATTCTGCGTCTGATTCAGGAACACATGCCGAGCGCGGCTTAGAGCAGTTGTCATAAATAACCTCCACCCAGATGCAGAACACCCCACCTCAGCCCCTGATGGGGAGCGGTCAGAAAGATGGAGATTATTTATGCCAACTGCTCTAATATGATGGCTTTCACATCAGAATTGCGTGCGATTTTTCATACGAGGTATTGAAACATGGCGGCGGACAAACTTCCGGAGTTCCCAGATTCCTATCTTTCAATCAAAGAAGCATTCATTTATGGCAAGCCGGGGCGATGGGCTGCCATTCTCGTCTTAAGGCCGTTTAATCTGGATAACAAAGAAGTGGCCACAAAGATTGTCATTGATGCATTTTCAATGAAAGTCGTGGACCCGCGTTTGTTGGCAAACCAGGAATTTACTTTCCCGACGGATGAGGCGCGACGCGATTTAGAGGGATCGATTTACCTCCGTAGCGCGCATCACCCCATTGATGTATCACGGGTGGTTTTTGGGCCAGCGAGCCAAGACGTTTTGAGAGCCACGATTGATATGGCCTTTGTTTTTGACCACGAAGGCGCAGGCTTTCAAAACCGCACGGCAACCATCACTTGCGGCCTGCAATGCTGTCAGCCTAAAGGTATTTCCTACGTCATAATCACATAGGGCTGCTCAGGATATCGCCAGCAGCTTGACCAATCCCAATTCCAGCCGTCGGGCCTCGCGAAGCGCGCCTTGGGCGATGAGTTCAGCGCCGTAATGTGTCAGATGCGTATTGTCTTGCGCGCCGTCGGGCAAGGATTTGTACAGGCCTTTTTCGATCCAGGCATACATTTTTTTGGATTCTTCGACGCCGTGCTCCAGGATCAGGTGGGCCGTGACATGCTGCAAATCCAGCAGAGGAACATCCAGCCGCGTGGCGATCTCGCGCGTGACTGTGAGGTATTCGCCATGGCTGTCCAGCAGCACGTTGTTTTCATCGAAATGACGTCGTGTGATGGAGGTGGCGAGTATGGGCAGACCGCCGCGGTCGCGCACGTCGTTGACGAAATGAACCAGGTTTTCGCGATAAGCGCCCTTGGGCTTGGTGAAGCGGGTTGGATCGGCATCTTTCTGGTCGTTATGGCCGAACTGAATAATCACCCAATCGCCAACGTTGATGTCATCGACGAGCCGATTCCAATGGCCCTGGGTGAGGAAGCTCAGCGTGCTTCGCCCGCCAAGGGCGCGGTTGTCGACCACTCCTTCGGGAAACAGCTTAGCGAACGCCTGGCCCCAGCCAGAGCGAGGGTCTGGATGGGGCAATAGGACATCCGCCATGGTCGAATCCCCGGCCATCAGTATCTTGCTCTGGGTGTTCACGCTTTTTCTTTCCGGGTCGGTTATCCAGCCAAAGGAGTGGCGTAGGCCTTGGCCTGGGCCAAAGCCTCAGACAGTTTGGCCGCGTCGGGTGCGCCGGCTTGAGCCATATCGGGCTTGCCGCCACCTTTGCCACCGGCGACCTTGGCGGTTTCGCGCACCCAGTCGCCGGCTTTGAGGCCTTTGGCGATCAGGGGTTGCGGTACGCTTGCGACGAAGGCGATTTTGCCATCGGCAACGCCAGCGAGGAGGACGCCAGCCTGGGGCTGCTTGGCCTTGATGACATCCATGGCGCTGCGGAGGGCGTTGGTGTCAGCGCCGGGGATCTCGGCGACGATGACATTGCCGGAGGATTCCTGCGCGATGGTGCGTGCAACGTCCACAGCAGCACCGGCGGCAGCCTTGCTCTTGGTTTTTTCGTGCTCTTTCAGCACGCCTTGATGGTGTGCGATGAGCGCGGCCACCTGCGGCTTGGCGCTGGCGGGCAGGGTGTGGCTTTGGGCCTCCTGCGTGGCTTCCTGGAGGGCCGCGCCAAGGTCGTCAGGGCCGACGTGCTTGAGGCGTTCAAGGCGATCAATGACCTTTTTGGCGTGTGACCGGGCTTTGGCGGCATCGATGCCAGTGAGGGCGGTGATGCGGCGTACGCCCTTGGAGACAGGCTCTTCGCTGGCGATGACAAAATCCTGAGCAGCACCGGTTGAGGGGAGGTGGGTGCCGCCGCAAAACTCGACGGATTTGTTGTACCAATCGGTATTGGCCGGGTTGCCCAGGAGTTCCTTGAGCGATGCGCCGATGGAGACGACGCGGACGCTAGGTGGGTATTTCTCGCCAAACACGGCGCGCAGGCCGTGGATTTTGAGGGCCTCTTCCTGGGGGGAGAATTCAGTGTGGACTTTCAGGTCTGCCTTAATGTCTTCATTGACAAGGGCTTCTACCTTGGCGACTTCATCGGCACTCAAGGGGGCGTTATGGGAGAAGTCAAAGCGGAGCTTGTGCTCGTCGACCAGCGAGCCTTTCTGCTGGATGTGGTCGCCCAACACGGCCCGCAGCTTGTGGTTCATCACGTGCGTGGAGGTGTGATTGGAAGCGATCTTTTCGCGGCGGCCGCGTTCGACTCCCACGGCAACGGTGACCGGGGTGCTCTTGGCCAGCACTGTGCCGGCTTCGACGGTGCCCATGTGGAAGAACACATCGCCGACCTTGACGGTGTCCTGGATGACCACGCGGCCGTTGGGCAGGTGGATGGCGCCTGTGTCGCCGACCTGGCCGCCGGATTCGCCATAGAAGGGGGTGGAGTCGAGGACGATGGCGACCTTGTCACCCTGAGCCGCGCTGCTGGCGGGGGTGTATTGGTTTTCGACCAGCTTGTAGAGGCGGACGCTGGTGGAGAGGTTTGCGGTTTCGGTTTCCTTGTAGCCGGTGAATTTGGTTCCGGCGAGGGATTCCTTGGTGACCAGTTCGGTGAGGGAGGCGGAAGCGTCGGCGGGACCACCGCCGGAGCGGGCAACTTCCTTGGCTTGGGCCATGAGTTTTTCATAGCCGGGGATGTCGACGGTCATGCCGCGTTCTTCGGCCATAACGCGGGTGAGGTCGATGGGGAAGCCGAAGGTGTCGTGGAGTTTGAAGGCATCAGATCCCGGCACCACTTTAGAGCCGGCATTGATGGCGGCAGTGGCGGCTTCGTCAAACAGAGCGATGCCGCGGTCCAAGGTGCGCTCGAAGGATTCTTCTTCGTCCTTGATAATGGCGATGACGGCGTCAGATTTGGCCTTGAGTTCGGGGAAGGAATCGCCCATCTCGGCGACAAGGGCGGGGACGAGCTTGTGGATGAAGGGGCCGGTCATGCCTAGCTGTTGACGGCCAAAGCGGTAAGCACGGCGAAGGATGCGGCGCAGGACTGAGCCGCGGCCGTCGTTGGAAGGAGTAGCGCCGTCGGTGAGGGCGAAGGTGAGGCAGCGGAGGTGGTCAGCGATCACACGGAATGCGATGTCGGTGCGGAGCTGCGGGTTGGCGGCTTCGGCGACAGGGTCGATGCTATTGGTTTTGGGGAAGAGGCCGGTGTACTGCTTTCCGGAGAGCTTGGAAAGCTCGGCGAAAATGGGAAGCCAGAGGTCGATGCCGAAGTTGGAGTCGACGCCTTGGAGGACCTGGCTGATGCGTTCAAAGCCCATGCCGGTGTCGACGTGCTGGGAGGGGAGCACGGAGAGGGCGCCGGAGGCGTCGCGGTTGTACTGGATGAAGACGAGGTTCCAGATTTCCATGACGCGCGGGTCGTTGCCGTTGACTTCGGGGCCGCCGGTCATGTCGGGGGTGCGGTCGATGTAGATTTCGGTGCACGGGCCGCAGGGGCCTGTGTCGCCCATTTCCCAGAAGTTGTCTTTGCCGAAGTAGTGGATGTGGGCGTCGGAGGTGTGGCCGGGGTATTGATCCCAGTTGGCGAGTTTGCGCCAGATATCAGCGGCTTCGGTGTCACGGGGGACACCGGCAGCCTGGTTGCCTTCGTAGCAGGAGACATGGAGGCGACGGGGATCGAGGTTCCACACTTTGGTGAGGAGTTCCCAGGCCATCTCGATGGCGCCTTGCTTGAAGTAGTTGCCAAAGGACCAGTTGCCGAGCATTTCAAAGAAGGTGTGGTGACGGCGTGAGCGGCCGACGTCGTCGAGGTCGTTGTGCTTGCCGCCAGCGCGGATGCATTTCTGGGTGTTAGCGACGCGGTTCCAGGGGGCTTGTGCGGAGCCGAGGAAGAAGGGCTTGAATTGGTTCATGCCCGCATTGGTGAAGAGCAAAGTCGGATCGTCGTGGGGCACGACAGGGGAGGAGGCGACGAAGGTATGGGCGTGTTTCTGGACGAAGAAGTCGATGTACTGCTGGCGGATTTGACGGCTGGTGAGCATGGTGGACCTTCGATTCGTGAGTAGTCGAGAGGAAAAGGGCGGCATTATAGCGGGCAAAATGAAGCCGTGACGTGGTTTACGACGGTTTTGAAACAGGGTGTGAGTGGGTTTGTGTGGCGCGGCAGGCGGAGTGCTCATTGCAATAGAGGGCTGGCGAGATTACTATTGTTAACCAAATCCTAACAATTCCAGAAATGGTCTTAAGTTTAGGGAAATCAAAGGGTTAATGTTTACTTTACTGACGATTTTTGGTGGTGTTGCGCTGATTTTGTTTGGCGTGCGGTTTCTGCGCAAAGGACTGGATCGGTTGTTTGGGGCGCGGATGGCGATTTGGCTTCAGGATCTTGGGCGCAAGCCGGTTAAGGCGTTTTTTTCGGGGATTGCGTTGGCGGTATTTACGCCATCGAGCACAACGATTTCGATTTTGGCCGTGAATGCGATCAAGGCCGGGTATCTGACGGGGCGGCAGATGCTGGTGGTGTTGCATGGAACGGATATTGGTCTGACGGTGATGGTGATTCTGCTGTCGCTGCGGATTGATGCCTACGCGCCGATCATGCTGCTGGTGGGGGTGATTCTTTTTCAGTTCACGAAATCAGAGAAGAAGCGTGGGATCGGGCAGATCGTGCTGAGTCTGTCTTTTGTGCTGCTGGGTGTTGGGATCGCCAAGACGGCGGTGATGGGGGTGAAGGACAACCAGGAGATCATCTCGCTGGTCGGAATCGTCCAGCACCACCCGTTTCTGCTGGCTTTGCTGGCGATGGGGCTGACGATCATGTTCCAGTCGAGCACGGCGGCGATTGCGCTGGTGATCGCGTTTGGGCACATCGAGGGGGCGAGCCTGGCGTTGGCGGTGCCGGCGGTGGTGGGGGCCAATGTTGGGATATCCATGACGACGCTGGTGTTCGGGTGGACTCAGATTCACGCGCGGCGGCTGGCGCTGGCGAAACTGATGGGCAAGGCCTTGGTGGCGCTGGCGGTGTTGCTGTTCATGGATGCTGTGGTGGCTCTGTTGGTGAGGGTGCCGGGGCATCTGGATGCGCAGGTGGCGGTGTCGCATGTGGCGTTCAATGTGGCCAGCGCGATCTTTTGCCTGTCGGTGGACCGATGGCTTTATCAGTTTGTGGTGAGCATGGTGCCTGAGCCGCCGCAGACGCAGCAGACGATGTTTGCTGCGCGGCATCTGACGGGCGGGCCTATTGAATCCAGCGCGCTGGCGCTGGGGCTGTCACATAAGGAGATCCTGCACGTAGGGGAGATCGTGCGGCAGATGTTTTCCGATGTGTGGCTGGCCCTGAAGACCAACGATGGGGATTTGGCACGGGCCGTGGCGCAAGCGGACGACAAAGTGGACCTGCTGGATTCTGAAATCAAGCGATTTTTAACGCGCGTGTTGACATTGGAAACAGATGGCCATGATTCGCGCGAGCAGATGAAGCAGCTGCGGTATTTGAACGAACTTGAAAATATCGGTGACATCATCGATAAAAATTTATCGGAGCTGGCGGAGAAGAAAGCGAAGCTGAAGCTGGAGTTTTCCAATGAGGATTGGAGTGAGCTGGAGCTGGTTTACACCAAAGTAAGCCATAGTTTGCTGGTGGCAGATACGGCGTTTACAACCCGGGATAAGACCCTGGCGCAGTCGCTTTTGGACTTGAAAGACCAGATTGGTGCGCTGGATGAACAACTTCGGGACAAGCACTTTCAGCGGCTTAAAGAAGGCAGTTCGGGGCAGTTTCAGGCCAGTTCAATTCACCTTGATATTTTGACGAACCTGAGACGGATCAATAGTCATGTGAGTCATATTGCTTTTGCAATTCTGAAGGATTGAGTCTGAGTCTCAAAATTGCGATTTCCTCTGGTTTTTCCACGTCAAAATGACTCTCAAAAAAGGAATCTACGAGAGGTGAAATAGTTTTGTGAAAAAGGCGTTGTAGTTTTGTGAAGACCACGTTAGGGTACAGGTAATCACCGCCCTGACTGTGAGTGTCGGGACGGAGTTTTCCAGGTTTGAAAATGAGGAGAAAAGCCATGACGCTTAAACAACTCACTGTCTGTTTGATGGCGTGTCTGCTGATGGGGGTTGGTGTACTAACCTGGTGGCTGGACCAGAGGGCCAGCAAAAAAATCATCTACACCACGGAGCTTGTCTCGACGGTGCCGGCGCTGGTGACGGAAGCATTGAGGCTCCAGCCGGGCATATCGCAGTCGGAAGTGACTGCGTATGTCGCAGGCGCGCTGGAGTCTTCGGGGGTGCAAGGCTATCGGGTGGCCAACGGCCAGGTGTGTGATGCGTGGGGCAACCCACTGCAACTGCGGACCTGGCAAGCCTCGGGCTTCCCGGTGGTTTCCTGCCAGAGTTTTGGGGCGGACGGTGTGGCCGGCACCAATGACGACATTTCCTTTACCTACAACAGCAATGCACGCGTGTGGACAAGCGCGACTCCTAAGGTGGAGTCATCTTCCTTCTGAAATGGACCACTGGCCCGGTCTGCCCACTCACAGCACCGGGTCGCATTGAATTTATGACACAACAGCCCCGCTTACGCGGGGCTTTTTTTGAAAAGTGGATGGCGAGCAATGGGGTGAAGCGCGTTTTATTGAACGGGGACGATTTCAATAGTGTGGAAAGTAACGCTGGAGCGGAATGCACCGACGCCCAGGGGCGTGTTTTGGCGCAGGGTCCAAGCCTGGAGGGAGAGGTTTGACCCGTTGGAAGGAAGGGTGGCCATGACTTGGCCGTCGACGATCATCGTGAGCTTGTCGCGGCGGACCTGGAGGGTGGTGGTGTAACGTCGACCGGGCTCGGCTTTGAGTTTGAAGGTGCTGTCGGGAAAGGCCTGCATGTTTTTAAAGTCGACGTTTTGTATACCGCCCATGTTGCGGTCCCATGCGTCGATTTCATAAGCGGCGGTGTTGTCGCCGGAGACGAAGATGAGAGCGACGGAATCTTTGCCGTCGCTGCGTGTGAAGGAGACGTTGAAGTCGTACTCGCGGGGGATTTGTACGCGTTGGATGGGTAGGCAGATGCGGGCGGCGCTGGGGGAATCGTCATTGGCGATGAAGGGTGCGTCGAGGCCGATTGCGTCGCAGGTGATGTCGCCGGAGGGACTGCGGGTCCAATTGCCGCGGATGGCGTCGCGCTTGGGGTCCAGGAGTGCGAGTGCATCTATTTTTTTGGTGAGGGCCGGGAGATCCGGGGTTGGGCTTGACTGGGGGAGGGGTGGCTCGGACGGCAAAGTGGTGCCTAAGGCGGTTTTTCCGAGGTTTGGATCGGGCGGATATAAATCGGCGGGTTTGACCGGCTGGGGCCCGATGTAGAAGTAAGCGCCGATCATAAAGAGCAGGGCAAGCAGGGGGGCACCGATGTAGAGGATTTTGGTGGGGATGTTAAGGGGGGTAGAAGCCGGTTTGACAGTGGCTGAGGAGGTATTTGCGGGTACCAGGACGTCGAGGGGCGGGCGGAAAGAGAGGAGAACGGCGGTAATTGGGTCTTTAATGTTTTTAAGTTGACGGGGACCGATGAACTGAGAGTGAAGTTTTGTTCGATTTTTGACGAATTCGAAGGCGGAGTAGGAGATGCAGATGGTATCGGGCTGGGCTTCCCCCATGAGGCGGGCCGCGATATTGACCCCGTCGCCGAGGACATCGTTGCCATTGGTGATGACATCGCCCAGGTGAACGCCGAGGCGGTGCTCGAGACGTTTGTCCGGGGTGAAAGTGCGGGTGGCTGTGTCGAGGTATTCGAGGATGCCTGAACCGGTTTTGAGCGCGGCATCAAGCGAAGAGAAGAACATCATGAGGCCGTCGCCGGTGTTCTTGATGATGCGGCCGCCGTTGTGGAGGCAGATTTTTTCAAAAGCGATGAGGTCGCGCTTGACCAGGGAGATGGTTTTTTCTTCTTCGATCTGCATGCGGGCGCTGAAGCCGACGACATCGGTGAAGACAATGGCTGCCAGGATGCGTTGATTCGGCTGTTGTGACATGGGGGGCCCAGGTACAGGTTTTTGGCCGCCGCATTATAGACAGGGTGAGTGAGGCGGTGGGATTGATTTCAGGCTAAGGAAGTGCGAGGGTGATGGTTTGGCTGGCGCCGGTGTGATCACCTGTGGGGAGCGGGAGGGTGAGATGAGCGGCTATGGGGCCGGTAAGGGAGAGGGTGAGTGAGCCGTGCTGCTGTTGGGGTTGAGCAACGGTGAGGGAGATGCTGCGGCCTTCACGGTGATCCAGGGGTGGGTGATAGAGCAGTATGCATGGGCGGTTGGTGGCGATGTGCTGGCCGTCAGGGAATTGAATTTGGCAGGGTTCGTAAAAGACGGCATGGCCGCGGTGTTCTTGAGCGTGCCAGACAGCTTGGAGCGCAGAGTTGTTGACGAGTATGACGATGGGGTGATTGGAGGTAAGACCAGGGGTGTGGAGTATGGCATAGGCGTAAGAGGCGGCGGCAGGGCATGTGCCATGGTTGATGCCGAAGTTGAAGACCGGGAGGGTGATGGGGGCAGGAGAATCTACGCCGCAGTCGCTCCAAGCGCCGGACTGGGGGCCGAGGTGGAGGTTGGCCTGGCCGTCAAGGAGGAGATAGGTGAAGCCGTCGTGCCAGAGGGATTGGCCTGTGGAAAGGGTATGTTGGCCGGGGGAGAGGGACGGTAGAGAAGGTTGGAACAGAACTGGGCCGCGGAGATGGCATTGGTTGATGGTGGTGTGGATGGGGACGTTGTCCGTGGAATGGATGGCTGCACCGAGGGCGACCAGGCCTTGATCGAAGAAGAACCAGGCTTTGCGTGCGTGGAGGTTTTGGCGGGAGAAGTCGATGGCTGCGCAACCGAGTGAGCCGTCGGAAGCGCCGCCTGCGAAGGCGTGTTGGCCGGGGACAACGAGCTGAGCGGGGTCGAGATCGCCGGTGTGCTGAGCGATGGTGGCGCCGGGGATGTGACGCCAGTTCCAGACGGGATATATATCGCGGTATTCGTCACCGTCGTGCATGAGATGGGTTGCGCCGTCTGCCATGTGATGGAAGACGCGCCCTTCGCCGCCGCAGTGGGGGCCGTCTGCGCCCAGGATGCGGCTGCTGGTCATGCGGACGGACATGTAATAGCCGGGACGGTGATGGGTCATGAAGTCCGAACACCAGAAGTGCTTGTTTCCGTTGACCATTGATTGGCCGGATTCGGGGGTGACGGCGAGGGAGGCGAGGGCCTCGGATTGGCGTGGGTGTTGAAGCTGGGTGAGGAAGCGGAGGCCGGTGCGGAAACGGTCTGCATTGTGGCCGGGACGGGAGATTTCGCGACCGCTGGCGCTGGGATCGAAGGTGCGGCCGCGGACCATCCAGCGGTCGCCGTCGAGGAGCAGATGAACGATGAGGTCGACAGTGTGAGGTGGCAGGGCGAAGGGGGTGTTATCGGTGAGGGCGAGGAGGCGGGCGATGTCCATGGCGAAGTTCTGGCCGTAGCCGCCGTTGTAGAGGAGTTTGCCGTGCTGGTGGAAGCTGAAATCAGGCTGAATTCCTTCTTGGTGGGGGAAGAGGCGGACCTCGGCGGCGATGCGATTGATGACGTACTTGATGAGGGTTGAATTGTTGGTCAGGACGCCTTGGCGGAGCTGGACGGAGGAGATCCAGACGAGGTTTTGGCCGGTGAAGGTGAGATTGCCGCGGGTGTGGGCTTCGAGAGAGGGGATAGCGCGTTGGATGTAAGAAGGTGGCGCGTGGTTTTTGATGCAGAGAAGGATGTCAGCAAGGAGGAGTGGGGCGCCGATCTGATTCCACCACCAGTTGGGGTTTTGGGGATTTAAGGCGTACCAGTGGTCTAAGCCGCGGAGGATGGCGTGGAGGGTGATTGAATGCTGAGCTGGGTGTGTGGAGGGGAGGCTGAGTGTGATGGCGAGATTCAGGAGGCGTTGGAGATGGCGTGCGCCGGTCCAGTCCTTGAGGTCGTTTTTGGCGTAGTCGATGTCAGGCCAGGAGCCGTCGGAGCGGAGGGCTGAGGTGAGGGAGTGGGTGTCGTTGAGAGTGAAGGGCGTGGGAGAGGTGAATTCGTGGACGAACTGCATTTGCGCAGAGAGGCGCGTCCAGAGGGTGTGGATGGGGTCGAGAGGTGCGTCGTTGGGCATGGATGGATTTTACTTAAGGCGTCTGGGCGGGGATATGGGCTTTTTGATTGAGAGAGTGAAGGAGAGCAGGCCAGTTGGCGGCGTTTGTGAGGCGTTGTTGGATTTCTTCGGCCGTATTGGCCTGGGGAGCATCGGGGTCGGTGGTAAGAACGCAGATGCCCAGGCGAGCGCGTTGGACGGGGTCTCGGGGGAGGATATACGCGGCGTAGAGAGAGCCGTCGGGGCGGGAGATGAAGCCAAACTCCGTATGTTCAAGATAGGTGTAGGCGCTGGGTGGAGTGATGACGCCGGCGAGGAGGGTTTGCGAGGAAGCGCGTGATGTTTTGGGATTCAGGAGGCGTGCAATGTCTTGGACCTGGAAGTACATCGCCAGGTCTGGGGGGTAGGGGCGGTGGGTGAGTTTGGGGGTGATGTTGGCGGGGGTAAGGAGCCAGAGGGTGTTGTGAGTGATGGCGGTGAGGCTGACGGTGAGGGCGAAGAGAAGGATGAGGGACCCGGAAAGGATGATTGTCCAGCGGGTTTTCCAGCGGAGGATGGGTGACGCTGGAGGGCGAAAAGCGGAGTAGAGCCAAGCGAAAAAGAAATGGGCGAGAAGGGCGAGCATCAGAAATGTGATGAGGAAAGCGGCGATACCGTCGAGATCGAGGGTGATGCGAGGCCACGTGCTAATAGGAAAGATGAGCCAGCCGAGGAGGAGTTTGTTGATGAGCGTTTTTTGTGTGGGGTTGGCCGAGATGGCGGAAACAACGATGCCGATCAGAAGGAAGAGAACGGCAATGACCACCATGATCTGCGTGACCGAAGGGGAGCGATCGGGCGGATTGGATGGGGTGAGGGTGGGCATGGAGGTGATGTGCGGAGGAAGTGGAGGAACACGTTTAGAGTGCGTCTATGAGCTGGCGATTGGAGAATTGGTGGATGCTGCCGTCGGTCATGAGGCAGAAACGGTCATCGTCAAAGAGGTCAGGTTCATAGAGGAGGGCGGAGGGTGGAGTTGGGGAGTGGGTTTGGGTGCGCAGGGGAATGTAGATGAGAGGTGCGGCATTGGGGTGGGCGCTGGTAAAGGCGTCAGAAGGAAGGTTGAGTTCGTAGATATTCGCGGGGAATGCTCCGTTGTGGGAAGAGGCGTACTCGAGGAGCCTGGTTTTGAGGGTTTCGAGACGTTCGCGCCGTTTCTGGAGGAGAATCTGGCGTGGATCGGTGAGTTGATACTGAGCGGAAGCGGCAGCCCGTTCCCAGGCGCCGGGGGTGGTGATGGCGCGTGCGGCGGTGGTCATGCTCATGATGACCGCGATGAAGAGGCCCCAGAGGAAGACGAGGCCGAGGGAGCGGAGATAAGTGAGTTTGGGAAGGCGTGGAAAGTCATTGGCGAGGGCATTCCAAGTCCATTTGAGGAGAAGGGCCAGCACGAAGGTGAGGACGATGAAGAAAGAGAGCGCTTCGGCGCGGTAGCCGGCTGATTCTTTGAGTTTGAAGGTGAGGGGGTTGAATGGCATGCCGGCGTGAGCGTGCTGGGTGAGGGAGAGAAGGAGGGCGGTGATGAGAAGGAACCAAAGGATGTTTTTGGTTTGTTTGGGGACAGGAGTCATGGTGTTGCCTCCGGGGCTGACTGCGTGGTCGGGGGCGTGACAGCTTTTTGCTGACGGGCTTGCTGTTGGAGGGTTTTGAGGAGTTGAGGCCATTGTTCTAGATTCTTGAGGTGTTGATTGGGGTCGTAAGCGTCGGGGGAGGCCATGGAGTCGAGGGTGACGACGATGATGCCGAGGGCGGCACGCTGGGCGGGATCGTATGGGCAGGCGTAGCCGGCGTAGAGAGAGCCGTCGGGGCGGGAGATGAAGCCGAACTGGATTTGCTCAAAGTGGCGTGGGAGAAAGATGTCGGGGATTTCCCAACTCCGTGATGCATGACGAGCCTTTTGAGGGTCGGCGGATTGCTCAAGCCGAGCGATGATCATCTGGGTGGCGTTATTGAATGCGGTTTCAGCGGACATGGGCTTGATGCTGGACTGGAGTATGGGGGAGGCGGGGTTTAGGAGATCGATGAGATTTTGTGTTGCGAGGGCGAGGATGAGGGTGATGAGTGCAATTGTGGCGCTGAGAGCCATGAGGGAAAAGCGCGTGCGAAGGGGAAACGGTAGGGGTGGATTACCCGGGACGGAGATTTTGCGGAGGACAAAGCGGCCGGCGGTGAAAAACGCGGGTGCGAGAATGAGGAACATGAATGCGAGGGCGACCAGGTGGCCTGCCGGAGGAAGGTTTGTGCCTGGGTAGGTGAGCCAACCGAGGAGGAGTTTGGGGGTGAGGCCGAACACGATGGTGTAGAGACTGTCGGGGATGAGCGCGAGAATGATGCAGGTGAAGATCGGGATGGTGAAGACACAGAAGACTATTTTGACTCCCAGCGAGGTACGCGGAGATGGATTGCTTAGAGGAGAGGATCCGGACGATGGGGTGAGGTGGAATGAGCGGTGAGGTATTTCCGGGTCTTGTAGAGGTGCATTCATGGGCGGGCCTCCTGCGCGGTGGACGGCTGAGTGGCGGGAGGCTGGGCGTTGGCCTGGGTTTGGAGTGCCTCGAAGATGGCGGGCCAGGCATTGGCGGGGAGGGATTTGGTTTCCGTTGCAGTGGAGATGGTGATGCCGTGGCGGAGACGGAGGTCGGGATCGCGGGGGCGAGAGACATAGGCATAGACGTCGCCGGTTGGGGTCAGGACATATGCCGCTTCGATATGCGCGAGATGGTCGAGGGAGCGTGAGTCGAGGGTGAAGGCATTGGGTTCATACAGGCGCCGGTAGTGGTCGGGAAGGCGAGAGGCCTGGAGGTGTGAGGCGTAGTAAGCTGAGTAATCGAGGGCTGATTGCGGGGCAAGGGGATGGCGGAAGGCGGGGTTGATGTAGTTTTTTTTGCGTGTGATAAGCCAGCCGACCTGATGGAAGACCATGCCAAGCGACATGGAGAAGATAAGGGTGAGGGTGAGGGCAGTGGTGATTAGAAAGGTCCACTTGAAACGCCAGGGTGCGGGGTGTTTTTCAGTGGAGGGGGCGAGCCATTTGAAGAGCCAGTGGCAGCCGACAGTGAAGAGAACGAGGGTGGCGAGGAAGACCAGGATGGCCATCGTATTGAATGGGAGCTGCGGGAAGACGCGAAGGGGATACGTGAGCCAGCCGAAGAGGAACCAGAGAGCGGATTTGGCGAGTGCGGAGGTGGTGGATTCGCCGCTCCAGCGGTTGGGCTGAGCGAGCATGATGAGGAGGAAAAAAACGAGGGCACCAACGGCGGGAATGGCGAGGAAAAGGGTGATGCGTCGTTTGGCGATAAATGGGTCTTGCGGTGAGTTCATGGCGCGGCCTCCGGCTGTGTGCTGGGGCGGTGGGCGTAGCGCGTGTCTTCGGCGAGGCGTTGAGCCATACCGCCGAGGTTGAGTTTGAGGATCTGACCATCAGTGAGGATGCAAAAGCGGTCATCGTTGTAGATATCCGGCTCGTAAAGCAGAACCAGGGGTTTTGATTGCGGGTAGGAGCGGCCTGGAAAGTAGATGTATTGAATGTCCAGGTCGTCGGCGATCCTGGCTTGTTTTTCAGAGATTGGGAGCTGGCCCAGATGGCTGGGGAACTGGTTGTTGTGGGATTTTGCGTAGGCGATGAGTGCGTCGGACAGAGCTTGAAGACGCTTTTGGCGGTCGGTGTCTTTTTGCTTGAGGGGGTCGGTGAGTTGGTATTGGAGGCCGGAAGGGGTGCGTTCCCAAGCGCCAGGGGTCATGAGTTCGCGGGCGGCGGTGGTCATGTTGAGGATGAGGGAGAGAAAGAGGGCCCAGAGGAGGGTGAGGGCGAAGGCGCGGAAATAGGTGAGGTTTGGGAGTCGAGGGAAGTCTTTAGCGAGGGCATTCCAGAGCCATTGGATGAGCAGGGCAGAAAGGAGGGTGATGGCGAGGAAAAAGGAGAGAGCTTCGATGCGGTAAGTGACGAGGGTGTCGAGCTTAAGTGTGATGGGGCCGGGACCCATACCGGCGTAAGCCGGGGTGGTGAGAAGGAGGAGGGTGAGAATGAGGAGACGTGGAGTCATGAAGTGGCCCAGAATGAAGGATACCTTGTATGACTATACGTGAGTTGTCTGGCGAGGTTCGGTATGGGCGGTACGGGCAATGAGGAAATTGTCAGGAGATGGGCGGCTTATGACGGGCTGGGTGGGGACCATTGCCGTCGGACAATCATACCGGTGACCTACGCGGGAGATCGCCGTCCATGGGTCATGCTGGCGAGTGGGTCAGGCTTTCCAGAGGCGTAAAAGATCGCTGACAAGTGCAGTGGAGCCTGGAAACACGTCCTGACCATCGATTTGACCGATGGAGCGGATTGTTTTGCAAATACTGTGGACAAGGCCAATGGGTTTGTTACGATCACGTGAACCGGTTCATTTCTTGGGGTATTAGCCGGTAGCCGCCACGACGCAGCACCTTTGAAATGGAGAATTAATCATGTTGGCACGGACTTGTACTGGCCGCGAGGCGAAGGCATTTACGCTTGTTGAGCTTTTGGTTGTCATTGCGATTATCGGTTTGTTGATTTCAATCTTGCTTCCGTCGCTGGGGGCAGCGCGGGAGTCGGCGCGCAAAGTGGCGTGCGGTTCGATTCAGCGTCAGTGGGGGTTGGCCGTGACGGCGTATGACTATGACTATCGGGCGTTGCCGCCGGGTCGATTCAATGTGCTGACTTTTATCGGATCATCGGCCTCCAATATAGGGCCGCGATCATTGAACATTGTGCTGCGTGATGATTACAACGTGCCTGAGAGCATGATTAAATGTCCGTCATTTATCGGTTGGTCGGCCGGGCAGTACACGGCAAGCAAATGGAATACCAACAACATAGGGGGGACGGCGGCGTTGACGTACTGGTGGGTGATGGGGGATGGCGGGCGCGGGGTTTCGACGGCGCATATCACTGTGAATGGAAAGGATTTAGGATGGCAGAAGTCGACGTTCCCGGAATGGGCGAGCGGTTTTTATCCGCTGCCGTCACTGCTGAAGGGGATGCAGTTGAAGGCGGATGAGCATTTTTTGATGTTTGATGTGGCGTATTACACGCCGTACTACACGACTTCACCGGATACGGCGAACCATCGTAGGAACGATGGGCGGCCGGATGGAGCGAATACGCTGTTTGCCGATGGGCATGTGGAATATCTGCCGGTGAAGATCGGTGAATCGTGGGAGGTGATCAACGGATGGCATTACTGGTCGCCGCGGATGGGGAAGCCTGCGGCAGCGAACACGATGCTGAACTATCCGTGATCAGGCTCAGGCGTCGAGCGGAGGGAAGAGATCGTCCACATTCGCGGTGAAGCCTGGGAAGAGGTCGGCGTCATCGATTTTATCGGCGGCGCGCAGGACACGTGGGTGGTTGTTTTTGCGGTGGATGGTGATGGTCCGCCGGTTGAGGTTGACGACCCAAACATGGAGGGCGCCGGTGTCCAGCCATTTTTGGATCTTGTCGTCGACTTCGACGGCGCGATCATGGGGGGAGAGGACTTCGACGGCAAGATCTGGAGCGCCGGGGAAGAAGCCTTTGGGAAAAGGCGAGGGAATTCTGGCTTTAGAAACATAGGCAAAGTCCGGGGCCAGGACAGTGTCAGGGTCTGTCTGGATAAGAAAGCCGGTTTCTGCGGCGAATGCCTCGCCCAAGTTTTGATCAATGATGTAATTGGAAAGGATTCT
Source organism: uncultured Phycisphaeraceae bacterium (assembly GCA_964527265.1). Lineage (GTDB taxonomy): Bacteria > Planctomycetota > Phycisphaerae > Phycisphaerales > Phycisphaeraceae > CAZGOM01. The sequence continues at coordinate 52,813 of CAZGOM010000002.1, forward strand.
TGTGATTCGAATGACGCATCGGCCATGCGGGCTGCCACTGGGCGTCATGGTGGTGAGTTCCCCTCGGATGAGTTCATGGCGCAACCCGTCTTGAAGTTCCAGTAGATCTTCCGCAGTCATCAGGGTGTTGGGAGATTGGGCCATGGCTTGATTACTTATGAGGCTTTGGTGCTAAGGACATTGTAGGGGGGGGATGAGGATTGGTAGAGGGAAGCACGGTCAAGCAGGGCAATCGCATTTGAAGTATTCGATGGCCCACGCATTCGGGTTGCCGGGTTGTCGCGTTGCCGGGGGGCTTCGAAAACGTCAATACCCTCCACGGTGAATGCCATTTTGATAAATGGACATGCCTTGCGGCCACGTATTGACGCCCGTCAACGCACAGCCCAACAACCCGGATGCATGGGATATTCGTCAAATGCAATGGCCCTGCACGGTCAAGGGGTTTCTGGTTTGGCGGCCTGAATGGTGAGGGAGTGGAAGGTGGTTGAGCCGCGGCAGACGCCCAGGCCGAGAGAGGCATTGGCGGGGAGCGTCCAGACTGGGTTGGAGAGGTTGGCAGAGTCTGTTTCGGTACGGAAGACTTCAGATCCGTCGAGGGTGAGGATGATTTTATCTTTGCGGACTTTAAGGACGGCGGTGTATTTCCGGCTGGTTTCGATGGTGATGCCGGAGCGGGAGGGGGAATCAGAGAGCGGGCGTTTGCTGATGGTGTTGATCCAGACCCATTGCTTATAGACGTCGTTGTCGCGGGTCCAGGCGCCGATTTCAAGGGCGGCCTGGTTTGAGCCGTTGGTGAAGATGAGGGTGATGGGTTTGGTGCCGGAGTGGCGCGTGAAGGTGGTGGTGATGTCGTATTCGGGGGGAAGCTCAGAGGCGGGGACGGGGATGGCGATGCGAGCGAGGGATTCAGGCGGGGTGTTTTCACCGTTGGGATCGGCCATGGCGACGGTGAGGTCGCCGGAAGAAGTCCATTTCCATTCTCCCAGCACGGTGTCGCGTGCAGGATCGATGAGATCCAAGAGGTTGACTTTGGCGAAAGGTTTTTGCGGGTCGAGTCTGAGAGTGGGGCTTGGGGTGGTTGGGACAGCGGGGGCGGGTGAGGAGGCTGGTTTGGACTTGGCTGGGAGACTAAGGAAGAAATAGATGCCAAGGCCGGCGAGGAGGATGATGGGGAAGAAGATGATGGAGGCGAGTTCAAGACGGGAAGCGGGTTTGCGGCCAGCGGGGATTTCAGGGTTGGCGGGGAAAGCGGAGGGGGTCGGGTGAGGGGTTTCGGTGGGAGCGGGAATGGAGGCGGGGAGGTTCTGGGTGGTGTGGAGGAGGACGGCGGGGACGGGGTCCTTGATGTTTTTGAGTTGGCGGGGGCCGATGAAGGTGGCGTAGAGGGTGGTGCGGCTTTTGATGATGTCAAAGCCGGATTGGGAGATGCAGAGGGTGTCGGGAAGGGCTTCGGCCATGAGGCGGGCAGCGATATTGACGCCTTCACCCATGACGTCATCGCCCTGGAACATGACGTCGCCGAGGTGGATGCCGATGCGGTGTTCCAGGCGCTCTTCAGGTGGGAGGGTTTTGGTGGTGTCCTCAAGACTTTGGAGCATGGCGGTGGCGGTTTTGACGGCGGCATCGAGGGACGTGAAGAACATGAGGAGGCCGTCGCCGGTGTTTTTGATGACTTTGCCGGAATGCTGGTTGCAGAGGGCGGTGAAGACGGCGAGATCGCGCTTGACGAGGGAGATGGTTTTCTCTTCTTCGAGCTGGATGCGGGTGGTGTAGCCGACGACATCGGTGAAGACGATGGCGGCGAGAATGCGCTGGGAGTCGGACATGTAGGGGGTTCCGGCGTGTATTTATGATTTGAAATTGACGATTAATGATTTTGCGGAATGAAGACCAACGATGGGTGGGGTTGATGATGGAATGATGAGGATTATAGAGAGGGCGTGGGCAGAGGCGTTGGGGTAATATGGGCGGTCGCGTGTGCCGGTGAACTCCCAACGAAACTGTGAGCCTGTTTTATGCCGAAGAATAAAGTGTCGAAAGCGCCGTCGAAGCCGAAGTCGTCCAAGCCGGTTTCAGTTGTGAAGAAGCCAGAGACGTCTAAGGCGGCGAGTGCGGTGGTGAAGCCCTGGGAGCACGCCAAGAGCGGGGAAGGGTCTGGGGGGGATCCATTGGCGGCGCGGTTTGTGGAGTCTTTGAGCTACGACCGGCGGCTGTACAAGCATGACATTTCGGGTTCGATCGCCCATGCGACGATGCTGGCGGAAGTGGGCCTGATCACGGAGGCGGATCAGAAGGCGATCGTGACGGGATTGGAAGAGATTCAGAAGGAAATAGAAGAAGCGGGGCCGGATTACGGCGCGGCATGGCCGGGTTGGAAGGTGGAACTGGAAGATGTGCATATGTGCATTGAGGCGGCGCTGATTGAGAAGATCGGCGACTCGGGGCGCAAACTGCATACAGGGCGGAGCCGCAATGACCAGGTGGCGCTGGATTTAGCGCTATGGGTGTCGGATGCGACGCAAGTGATTGAGAAATTGTGTTACGACTTGTGCCGAGCGTTTTTGGATCTGGCGAAGCGGGACGGGCAGATTGTGATGCCTTCGTATACGCATTTGCAGCGGGCGCAGCCGATCATTGTGGCGGGGGAATTGATTGCATGGATTGAAGCGTTTGCGCGCGGGCGTGACCGGTTGGCGAGCCTGATGAACCTTGGGCTGTTGGAGAACCCGCTGGGATCGGGCGCGATCGCGGGAAGCAGCCTGCCTTTGGACCGGGATATCACCTCGGAGATCTTGGGCTTTGACATGCCGTCGGGGAGCAGCATCGATGCGACGGCGCGGCGGGATATCGCGCTGGATTTTGTGTATTCGCTGGCGATGCTGTCGATGAATCTTTCGCGTTGGGCGGAGCAGTGGATCATCTATGCTTCGACGGAATTTAGTTTCATCACGCTGAGCCCGCATCACACGACGGGGTCGTCGATGATGCCGCAGAAGCGCAACCCGGACATGCTGGAATTAACACGCGGGCGGACGGGGAACGTGTATGGGAGCCTGGTGGCACTGCTGACGATTTTGAAGGGGACGCCGCTGGCGTACAACCGGGATCTGCAGGAAGACAAGCGGCATTTGTTCCAGGCGTATGACATCGCCAAGGATTGCCTGGAGATGGCGGTGCGGATCGTCAAGGGTGTGAAGTTCAATGACGAGAAGATCGCCCAAGGGCTGGAAAAGGGCTTTTTGGACGCGACGAGCCTGGCGGAATATCTGGTGACCAAGGGTGTGCCCTTCAGGACCTCGCACCAGGTGGTGGGGGCGCTGGTGCGGTTGTGCGAGAAGAAGGGTTTCCATCAATTAAGCCAGCTTGATCTGGCGGATTTCACCAAAGCGGTGAAGGAATCCGGCGGAACCGTCAAGGTGGGCAAGGATGTATACGATTGGCTGGGGGCTGGAAACGTGGTCAAGCGGTACCTGAGCTATGGCAACGCGGGTGTGACGGGGACGAAGCACCAGATCGGGCTGTGGGAACAGGCGCTGGATTCGATGAAGGAGTGAGTGGAGCAACGGGTTTTGAGTTGCGGATTGAACAGTCAGAAAGATGTAGAGTGAGGGTTATGGCGGTGAAGGTGTGCGAAAGCAGCCCTCACCCCTTGCCCCTCCCCCAACGGGAGAGGGGCAACAGATAGATGTCCTTGCAGTGAAGGGAGGTCGTTATGTTGATCCTGACCTGTATCCAGGGGCCTGACAAAGGGAGACGGTTTGAGCTTCCGGCGAATGAGCCGCAGTTGATCGGGCGCTCTTCGGAGGCATTGCCGCTGCATGATGCGACGATCTCCCGTCGGCATGCGGAGTTGACGCCGGATTCAGGGCGGTGGTTCATCAATGACCTGGCAAGCGCCAACGGGACATTCGTGAATGGCCACAAGGTGGCCAAGCGTGCGCTTTTGCACATTGGTGATCAGATTCGCACGGGAACGACGATTCTGCTGTTTGGGCATGAGGGGATGAGCAACCGGTTGCCGCAGATCCGGATGGCAGGGAATGAGCCGGATATTCCAGGGCAGGTCGAAAAGTCCGTGGTGAGCAGCGACGACTCTCTGATGATGGCGATCAGCGATCCTTCGGCGGCAGCGTCGATCCAACTGAGGCTGATCTATAACGTGACCGCATTGATCGGGACGATCGATACGAAGGAAGAACTGCTCGACAAGATCATGGAAATGATCTTTGATTTTTTCCAAGCGGATCGCGGATTCATCCTGTTGCAGGAAAACCCGGATGACAGGCCGAATCCGGCGGTGATCCGGCACCGGCAGACGCCGAAAAACAAACGCGATGCGCAGATCACGGTGAGCAAGACGATTATTCAGCTTGTGCTGGGGAAATCCGAGGGTGTGCTTTCATCCAACGCGATGACGGACAAGCGGTTTGCTTCGGGCGAGAGCGTGCAGAATTACAAGATCCGCTCGGCGATGTGCGTGCCGATCAAATTCAAGAGCAAGACTTTCGGCGTGATCCATCTGGACAGCATGATGCTGAACTTCACATTTACGGAGGATCAGCTCAAACTCCTTACGGCAATCGGCGTGCAGACGGGGCTGGCACTGTCGAACGAGGCCCTTTACAAGGAACGGCTGCAGCGGGAACGTCTGGCTGCTGTGGGGCAGACAGTGGCTTCGCTTTCCCATTCGATCAAAAACATCCTGCAAGGGATGCGCGGCGGCGCGGACCTGGTGGAAATGGGCTTCAAAAAGGAAAACACCGCGCTGGTGAAGGGTGGGTGGGACATTGTCTCACGCAACCTGGAGCGGATCTACGGGCTTTCAATGAACATGCTGGCGTACTCCAAACAGCGCAAGCCGGAAATCGAGATGATCAACTTCTCGAAGCTGATCAAGGAGCTTGGAGAATTGATTGAGCATCGGTTTGACCATCGGCGCGTGGCGCTGGTGTTTGATATTGAGCCGGATATCCCGCCGGTGCCGATGGATTCGTCGGGGATTCATCAGGCGCTGCTCAACTTGCTGGTGAACGCGCTGGATGCGTGTGAGCCTGACAAGGGTGTGGTGACTGTGAAGGCAACCTACTCGGTGGACCCACAGACATTGACGATCCAGGTGATTGACAATGGCGCTGGGATTCCCAAGGAGATCGCGGCGCACTTGTTTGAGCCGTTCTACTCGACGAAGGGTTTGGGCGGAACGGGCTTGGGGTTGGTGGTGACGCAGAAAGTGATTGATGAGCACCAGGGGACGATTGAGTTTGAGAGTACGGAAGATAACGGGACGACGTTTACGATCACGTTGCCTTGTTCGCAGGATATTGAGAGGGAGTCTGCTGACACGATCGCGCCGAGCAAATGAGATTGATGCGCGGTACGGCGAGCGGTTAATGAGTGGGTGATTTTTTGATTATCGCGGATTTTTGGACAATAAATTCTTTTAGATTTGTGTGTATTCTTTTGGATTTTATTCCATCGTGCGTCATATGGAGGGGTATTGGCGTGTATTCATGAGAGATGCGGGGAGGTTTGATTGTCGGGGGGTTGAGCGGTGGTGTGATGAGGTGATTTAGAGGGGTATAGGACGGTGGATTGTTTGGTTTTTATTTGGATTGGTTTTGTGTTGGGGTGTAATTGACGCAATAGCCGAACTGGTGGGACGTTGGAAACTGAAATCGGGCGTGTTAGGAATGACTTGCCAGATTCGGTTTCCGGGGTAATCTAGTTGTGGCTCTATCCACCCTAAATGACTGTACAGGAATTGGCCCTATGCGTAATTCGACCCGTCGGCGTGCGTTTGATCGCGTGCGAAATGTGTTCGGGACTCTGAAAAATAAATTCCAATCCGTCCGCCGGCATGGGTTGCGAGATGAAAATCTGAGGGTCGAATCGGTGCGCGAGGTTTCGACGGAGTTGATGTCTCCGATGGAGCCGCGGCTGATGATGGCGGGGACGCCGAACCTGATTCTGGTTCCCAACCAGTCGGTGGGTGGGAATCTTCAGAAGAACTTGACGCCGCAGATTGTTGATATTTCGGCGGTGTCCGACGGGACGCTGTATGCGGGTGTGGAGACGGCGACGGTGGGGCAGTTGTATACGCTGATCCGCGATCCGCAGACGGGTGCGGCGCTTGGTGTGCAGCAGGTGGGCGCCATCACGGAGGCCAACGGGAGCGCGGTGTTCAATCTGGCGCACAGCCTTGCCACAAACGGCAATGGCTTTTTTGTCATTGGGTCGTCGGGTGAGTCGTACGTGCCGTTCCAGTCGGTGGGTGGTGACCTGGGGAACACTGACCCGCTTTCGATCAAAGCGATGAGCATTTCGACGGACTATCTGGGGACGGGGAAAGATCGCGTCTTCGTGATCGATTCGGATGGGTCTTCGCTTCGTTTGTTTGAGATCACGCAGGATGCGCAGGGCGCGGTGACGGGTTACAACAACATTGGCCAGATCACCGATCCGCAGTCGGGGATTCCGATTTTGGGCATGACTTCATTGGCCGTGAACCCGACGAGCGACCAGATCGTGAGCATTGGCTATCGCGCGGATGAAGCGGCGCCGAGCAAGTCGGCGGGTTATCTTGGCGATTCGTTCGATGTGCGCGCACTGACGGTGACGCCCAGCGACCTGACGCTCAACGATCAGACATTCTTCATGAACCGGCGCGATCCGTTCGAAACCCTTGGGGTTCCGGATTATGAACTTTGGCGCGTGACGCGCGACCCTTTGACCAACGCCGTGCTGGCGACGACAAAGATGGGCGTGGCGACCGACCCCCGCTCGTCGGGGGCGAACATTCTGCGTTTGGACAACATGAGCGCGGACCCCACGACAGGGAACTTGTACGGGATCGGCATTCCGTTTGCGGTGGGTCAGACGCCGACAATTGCGGTGCAGGGAGACTTGGGGGACATCTATCGCATCATGGATATCTCGGCGACGCAGTTCTACAGCAACACCAAGTCGCTGTACCAGGCGAGCCTCGATTCGATCTACGCTATCGTCGACAACAACTCGACGGCTGACCTGTATCGCATCCGCCAGGATGCCGCCAGCCAGAGCCCTGATCCCAACTCCGGCCTTGTGGACCCTGAAGCGCTGAGCAAGACCAAGCCAATGGAACGCATCGGGCAGATCCTGGATACGGCGGGGCGGCCGATCTATTTCGCTCGGGCCATCGCTGGCATGGAAATCAACAACTACTACAACCCGGCCGAAGGATCGGGTGATGATGATTACCGATACGTATACGTGTCGGGTTCGGCCAGCCCGACGGCGGGTTCGCCGATGTCGATCTACAAGATCGACGTGGCGAAGTATTCCGCGTCCATCGACGGGTATGTCCATGCGATGGAGGAATATGCGCTGACCGTGGGAACATCGAACATCACCAACGTGGTCAAGGGCTTGACGCACGTTGCCTGGGACCAGGACTTGTGGGACATCGCCAAGAACGCGCCGGGAGCAGACAAGATCGCCGATACGCACACGCTTTACGCGGTGATCGCGACGCCGACGGGCGACCAGCTTTTCGAGATCGTCGACCCATCGAACACGACAGACCGGGCTGGGAACCTGCTTCCGCCTGCGGCGCAGGACTTTCGGATTCAAAACGGCACGGCGAAGGCGATTGGCACCGGGCTGGGAATGTCGGTCAGTTCCTTGGAATCAGCGAACGTGGGAATCGGGGGTACCATCTACGGTTTGAGTGGCAATGTGGGCGACAGCGACCGCAAGATGGTAACGATCAGCACCAGTGGGGGGACTGCCAGCGGAGGCAGCACGGTCGATCCTTATCTGCGCGGGTTGACGTTCCTGAATTTTGCCCTGCCGTACGGCGATTCCGTCGTCAAGACACAGGTGTACAGCGTGCGCGGTGATGCGACGCTGCCGCAAAACGATCAGCTTTGGACGCAGAACATCTCCAGTTACCTGTATCAGTTGGACCAGAACAAGGGTACAGGCACGCAGCAGATGGGATTGCTTTTCAACAGCTCTAACCCGCTGGCTGCGCCCGTGGACAAGACACTGCCGCTGACGGATTCCCAGATCCGCGACTGGCAAATCCGTCCGGAGAAATCAGACGGGTTCTTCAAGGGGATGGCGATTGACACAGATGGTGTGGTCTGGGTGGTGTTTGAGTCAGAAACCAATCCCGGTGTGCTTTACCTGGCGACAATCGAGGACCAATACACACGCAATACGGACTTTGGCCGCTTTGCGCAGTTGAATGTGCGCGGGGAACTGCGCACGGATGGCGGCCCGCTGACGGACATTCAGGGCCTGGATTTTTCGCGCACCGGTGAACTTATTGCTCTGGATAAGCCGACCACGACGACCAACCGTCTTGTGGCGATCAATCAGTTAAACCCTTCCAAGTCCCTTGAACTGGTGACGGATACGACGACTTCCTCGGGGACAGCCAACCTGATGGCTGTTCTTGCCAAGCACGACACTGATGGTTACGCGACCAACGCGCTGGGGCGCTTCCTGACGATTGTGCCCGATGACATCGCGCCGGTTGACCAATTGAATTCCCCGGTGACGCTTATCCCCAACTCCCAGCGCCCGTATGGAAATATCGGCGCCCAGTTGAATATCAGCGACTTTGTGATCACCAACAAGGTGGACTTCGCGACCGGGCAGGGCAAGACATACGCGATCGACTACTCGACGGGAACGGCGCGGCTCGTGCAGCTTCTGCGCGGTAACGATGGGCAGTTCACGGGTAACACCCAGGTTTTCAGCGGTTTCACGAATTCAGCCACCGGCATTACCCAGACCCTGACTGGCTGGTCGGGTCTGGCGGCCGATCCAACCGGCTTCCTCTACGCTATTGCGACCAACTGGACGAGCCCACGTCCAACCGGTGGCGTGGATATCAACGAGACCATTTTCGCGGGAAATAAAGGCAAGCCCTTGGCCTACGGCGCCAATGCGAGCGTCGCCATCAGCGGCGACGGAGATGATGTGTATGTGATCAGTGCAGGAGGGGAGCTTTTCCACACAACGCGTCAAGTCACTCTTGTCGATTCTTTTTTCGGGCAAGGCCTCAACCAGGTCGTCAACAACCAATACTTGATCACCACGAAGACGCTTCTGCTGGGGATCGACGGCAAGACGGCTTATTCAAATTTCCAGGGGCTGGAAATCGACCCGAACACCAATGAACTGGTTACGACGGCGATTGATGGCAGTGATGACAGCCGCCGCGTGATGCTGCGTTTGAGCCTGAGCGGTTCGGTCGTTTCGCGGCAGTACATGATTGATGTAAGCCTCGGCTCGGTGCCTCTGGAATCGACCACGCTTCTGGCCGCACTCCATGATGGGACCGGGGTGCCACTGGGTGCGCTTAATCTGGCGTTTGCCGACGGAACAGCCTTCAACCTGGATGTGCCTGACACCGTGCGGACCGTCAGCCAGCTTCAAACATTTTTGACCGAACAAACGCAAGGGCGCGCGGCCTTGACGATCCTGGGTGACGGTAAAACAGCCCAACTGGTGATCACCGATGCTTCGGTGGTGCCGACAACAATGAGCAAGACGACCCTGCTTTCGACTTTGCATGACGGCAAGGGCGTTGCTGGCGGGGCTGCTTCCTTCACCTTCAACATTACTGACACGGGAGGAACGACCTCCCTTGTGACCGTGACCGACATGGATTCGTCCGGCACACTGACGATCAACGACGTGATTTTGTCCATCAAGGCGGGTACGAACAACCACGTCCAAGCGCAGATCGACACCGTGAGCGGCAAGAGCCTTCAATTAATCGATCTGGTCGGCGGGGGCCAGGCTTTTATCGTCAGTGAGGATGGCGCCGGCACGGGTGCGGCAGATCTGGGAATCGCGCAGATCATTCCTCCCGGCGGGAGCGTCATCAACGGTTCGGAACTTGGCCCTTTCCGCAGTATTTTCAGCGTGACTGGGGCTATCGCGTCGAGTTTGCAGATCAATGGGACGGGGTATGTGACTTCGTTCACGAGCACGTCAAGCCTCATGCCCGTTGCTGTGCTGACGAATTCAGAGTTTGTGGGGCTTACTTTCAGCGAAGATGGAACGTCCATTTACGCCCTGACCCGGTACAAAGCAGCCGACGAACTCTTTTATCAGCGTTTTGTCAAGATGTCGGCTTCAGACGGCGGCACGGCCGTGACCTATTCGCCTGTGACGGGCGACTTGAAGTACAAGCCCGAACACCTTCCGGAAGACGCGGATCCGGTGCCCGCGAACATCTCGGGCTTTGCCTTCAACAAAGCCGGGCAGGTGATGGCGATCGACCACCAGGGCGAAAATACGTATGTGCTTCATTTCAAGGCAGGTATAAGCACCAGCTTCGTGCAGTACAAGAAGGCGGAGATCCCGGTCAGCGCCGAAGTGTGGGATCTGAGCACAAGCGACGACTTTAGAGTGTTTTCAGCGGGTGCCGATGAATTGCTGATGAACGCCGATACGCTGTACAAAATCAGCCCCGGCACAGGTGTTGCCACACGGCTGACGGACCTGGTGACGGACGTGGACTCGTTCAGCATCGCGCAAGGGATCGGTGTGATGGGTACGAAACTCGCATTCTCGCCGACCGGCGATCTTTATGTGATGACGAGCTATTACGCTAGGCCGCAGTTGTTCAAGGTGAATCAAGACTCACTTGTGGTTTATTCCGAACAACGGCTGATCCCGATCGGAAACACCACCGGCGGGATATTCAACCCCGGTGAAATCGATATCACAGGCAGCGACGTCTTTATCCGCGACATTGAGTTCACCAAGACCGGCACACTTACGGCGAACGCTCTCACGCAATACGGCTACAGCGTAATCCCAGCGATGACGCCGTTCATGATGAACATAGATCTGGAAGACGCGAGTTTCTCGGTGGCACGTTCACGGACCAACGAAGATGGCTCGGCGAGGTATTTCACCAGCGCAATCGACCCGAACATCGTGGCCTTCGCCACGGATGCGCAAGGTGTGTTCTTCGGCCTCTTTGCCGACGGCAGCGGTAACGATGAGGTCTGGCAGGGCAAGCCCGATCAGCTGTACATCAGCACCAGTGACCAGGCGCTGTACCAGATCGACGCGGTGAATGCGAATGGCACGGTGATCCAGACGCTCAAGGATACCAGCCAGGTGTTGCAGCAGCCGGTGGCAGACGTGTTCCAGTCACTGCTGTATCTGCCCAATGGGCAGCTTTACGGCACGCTTCGCGATGTGCGCACCAACAACGTCAACCGTCTTGTGAGTTTCAACACGGCGGCCGGGTTGCTCAACGGCACCTATAACCGCGTGGGCAAAGGCGCAGGCCTCATTACGATCGACAACGGCCTGGCGGGTTTCTCCAACGTCAACATCGACGGCCTTGTGTATGTGAACGGGAAACTCATCGGTGCCGACCGCATCAACAATCAGCTTGTGACAATCAATTTTGATGGGGCCAACCCAGCCAACAGCCAGACGGATCTTTCGTCGGGCCTGAGTTCGGTGGGCGCGCTTTCATCCCTGGCCGGGCTGGTGAGCGACGCCTCGGGCAAAATCTTCAGCGTGTTCAAGAACACCGCCGGCCCGTGGCAGCTCTGGGTCAATGACTTCAATCAGTCGCTTTACATCTACTCGGTGAACGCTTCCAACGCGATTGCGACCAATCTGGGCAAGCTGCTGGACTTTGATTCGCAGACGCCCTATGAACCCGGGGCCTTCGCCGGCTTGGTTTACGACTCCACCGCGGCTGTTTTGTATGGTGTGCTGCGCAACGACAGCACCGATGGGAATACGGCTGACGATGGCGACTATCTTGTGACCATCAGCACCAAGGGAGATGCCCAGGTGCTCAGCGTGGGTCAGATCAACGTGGCGTACAGCGTCAGCGATGTGCGCCCGGCGAAGATCAATTCCATTGAGTTCCGCAACGGTCAAATCATTGCTTATGACGACTCAAACCTGGACAAGGGCGGCAAGGGTCGCCAGATTATTACCATCGACCCAGCCAACCCCGGTGTTTCGACGGTGCTGGTGGCTGGCAACCAGCCGGGTATCAACTACCTGGATTCCTCTCTTGTGGGTCTCGCGGTCGACCCCCTCAAGGGCCGGCTCTACAGCATCAAGCCCGGTGATGGCGTTTCAACTGGTTTGGCTAAATATGACCAGTTATTTCTGAGTGATCGTCTCTACTCCTACGACCAGGCCTACTCCAACCTGGAAACGGACAATACCTCGGCACACCAGTCGCTGCGGATCGACCTGCCAGGTCTTCTGGGCGAGGTTTGGGGCGTGGACCCTGTGACGGGCGTCACCGTCGCTAATCCGACCAATGTGCGCATCTCCGAAGTGTTCGACTCCGCGGGTAACTCCGTGCCCAATAACTCGGGCCAGTATGTGTTCACCACGGTGGCGGGAATCGTTGTCACGGTGTTTGAAGACGGGCGGGTGTGGCTCAATCAGACCAATTTCTATAACGGCGTGTTTGATTTCAGTTTCAAGGCGACCAACGGCACGCTGACAACCGCGAGCAACAAAGTGGTCATCTCGATCCCCGAAGTCAACGAAGCACCCATCGGCACCAAGGATTACACCTACGAAGTCAACCGAGGCCAGTCCGTGTCGGTCGACGTGGCGACGTTACTTGCCGGCATATTCCCCGGCCCCACGCCCGTGACTCCAGGCTCCAACGACAAGTACACCTGGCCTGCAGGCCAGGAACCGGATGCGACCGTGATCAAGGAAGTTTCGCAGTCCTTGACACTGTCGGTTTCCGCCGGCATCGGTGGAACGGCTGCGCTGGTGGGCGGCGTGATCACCTTCACCCCTAATCCTGGCTTTATTGGACAGGCTTCGTTCACCTACACGGTGACCGACAACGGCACCACCGGCGGGGCGGCAGCACCCCTGTCTGTTACGCGCACTGTGACCATCTTTGTGGGCACGCGCCCGCAAGTGGTGGCGCTGACGGACATCCAACCCAACCCCACCAAGTCCCCCGTCTCGTCTATCGATGTGACCTTTGCCGCCCCGATCGACCCGGCGACGTTCGATTTCAACGACATCATCCTGACCTTGAACGGCAACACCGTGGCGCTTGACAACTCGGTTGTCATCACCGTGGACGGCAAGGACAACACGATTTATCACGTGACGGGCCTGCAGAACTTCACGATCGCCGATGGCAACTACACGCTGACGGTGGATGTGACCAATATCGTCGACCCGACCTTCAACAAGAAGGGCCTGCCCGACGGCAACAAGTCGGAAAACTGGGTGATGGACACCGTCTCCCCGGTGGTGTCCCTCTTCCCGACCATCAACCCCAACCCGCGCAACACCGCGGGGCCGACGACGATCACGATTGATTTCAGCGAAGCCATTCCCGATTCTGCGACAGCCCTCAAAATACCGGGCCTGGCAACGTTTGATAACACCGATCTGATCTTAACTTTGAACGGTACGGATCTGAAGGTGTCCGGCAGCTTCACTGTTGCCCCCGTCCTCACCTCCATAACATCGGTGGGTGACCTGTTCGGATACACCAAGTGGACCATCACCGGCCTGGATGCGCTGAGCACCCTGGAAGGGACCTACGCGCTGTCGATCCTGCCCACGGGATTCACCGATCTTGCCGGTAATGCCGGGAAGGCCTCGGCGAACGATACGCAGACCTTCGTGGTCGATAAGACTTCGCCCCAGACCAAATCCGTGGGCCCTGTCGTTCCCGATCCGCGCAACATCCCAACGACATCGATTACCGTGGTGTTCAACGAAGCGATCCCCGATGCAACCACGGCCGGCAAGGTGGCGGGTCTCCTGACATTCGACCTGTCTGACCTGGTCCTGACGCTTAACGGTACGGCAGTCACCCTCACGGGCGGAGCCATTACGGTGTCAGCCGACTTGTCATCGGCGACAACGGTGGGTGCGCTCACGGGTTACACGACCTGGGTCGTTTCCGGCCTGGATCTGGTGACCGCGGTTGAAGGCAAGTATGTCCTGACTGTACTGCCCACGGGTCTGACCGACCTGGCAGGTAACGCAGGCGTGGCCAGCGCGGGCGACAGCGATAGCTGGACGATGGATACGACGGCACCGACGACTGTGTCGTTGGGCCCGATTGTGCCCAACCCGCGCAACACCCCAGCCCCGACATCGGTGACTGTGGTGTTTAGCGAAGCAATCCCGGACGCATCATTCGTCGGCGGCGGTCTTAAGACTCTGACCAACAATGATTTCAAGGTGACACTCAACGGCACGGATCTTGGCGCTTCAGGCAGCCTGACGATCGCGCCGGTGCTGACCAGCAAGGTCACCATTGGCGATGTCTATGGCTACACCCAGTGGACAGTGGCCGGGTTGGAGACCGTCAGCAAGACAGACGGCAACTACGTCCTGACTGTTGATCCGACCCTGGTGACTGACCTTGCGGGCAACGCAGGTGCGGTGAGCATCGGCGACAGCGCATCGTGGACGATGGACACCGTTGCGCCGTTCCCGGCAAGCCTGGGCCCGGTCGCACCCAACCCGCGCAACACCCGTATCTCCACGGTCACTGTTGTGTTCAGCGAGCCGATCAAGTCGAGCACGCTCCTGGTGAGCAACTTCACGCTGACCCGGGATGGGTTTAGTGTGAGCCTCAACTCTGCATCGATCGCGGTGATCCCCGGCACGAACAACACCCAATTCAACATCGCCGGCCTTGAGCCTGTGACCAGCCTGGCGGGCACTTACGTGCTGACTGTCAGTGGTACGGGCGTTAAAGATCTGGCAGATAACGCAGGTACAGGGAGCCAATCCACAACCTGGATCGTTGACCTGACTCCGCCTGTGGTGAATTCCGTCGGCCCCGTGACACCCAACCCACGCAATACATCGGTGGGCAGTATCTCTGTCACCTTCGACAAGCCCATTGACGCCAATTCCTTCAGCACCGGCAACGTGAACAACGTGCTTTCGCTGATGCTTAACGGTTCGAAGGTGGACCTTTCCGGTGTGGTGATTACACCGGTGCCGGGTTCCAAAACTGCGGTGGGCGATCTGTTTGGCTACACGGCATTCACCATCAACAGCCTCAATTCCGCCACTTCGCTCGAAGGTAGCTATACCCTCACGGTGCTGGGCACACAGGTACAGGATGTCGCGGGCAACTTCGGCAAGAACGACAAGGGCGCAAGCTGGACAATGGACCAGACCCCTGTCTTCATCAGCTCACTGGGCGCCAATGTCACCTCGCCGCGCAACACACCGGTGAGCATTGTGGATGTGGTGTTCAGCGAGAGCATCAAAGCATCGACGTTTACGACGTCTACCCTGTCGCTGCTGCGCACGGTGGCAGGCAAGACCACGACGGTGACGCTGACGAGTGATGTGCAGATCACCCAGATCAGCAGCACACAGTTCCAGATCGTCGGTCTGGGCGGCGGGCTGACTTCACCTGAAGGCATCTACACGTTGTCGGTGGATACGACCAAGATCACCGATATCTCCGGAAACACCGGTACGGGCCTGGTCTCCAAGGCTTGGACGATGGATACGTCAGCCCCAGTGGGTTCGTTGAGCGTCTCCAACATCACAAACCGCACCACCAATCCCCAGTTGATCACGGTGACCTTCACTGATCAGGCGGGTGTGCTTGTGAGCAGTCTTGCGACGGGCAACATTAACGTGTTCAGCAAGAACAGCGGGTTCTCGGCATTGGCGACGCTGGTGAGTGTGACCCCAGGGGTGAACGGTTCGCCGATCACCGCGGTCTACAGTCTGGCGGCTCCGGGCGGCGAATGGAACGCACTGGACAACGATATCTATACGGTGGTGGTCAATCCCAACTCCGTGAGCGACGTTCTTGGCCAAAAGACGGCTCAAACGGTGCTGGGCACATTCAGCGTGGGCATCGTTGGTGTGCCTTCCATGCAAGTGAGCATCGGCGGCACGGTGATCAGCTCGCCGTACTCGGCTGATTTTGGCCTCAACAATGTGGGTGAGACGTCCTTCAAGGACTTCCTCTTCCAGAATGTCGGCGATGGCTTGCTGCAGATAACGAGCGTGTCGGTGCCGGCAGGCTACAAGGTTCTCAACGACTTGAGCAACATCAGCCCCAACGGCAGTGACACTCTCCGCATCGGGCTGGACACGACAGTGCCGCGAAAAACGGAAGATTCCAAGATCACTGTCGTGACCAATGCGGGCACTTTCATCATCAACGCAAGTGGCGAAGTGTTCCAGGGCGTGAACCTGGTATCAGGCAAGTCCTACTCCTACACCGACGCGACTGGTGACAAGGTAACGGTTCTGCTGAGGGGCCCGGGCTCCGGCGTGCTGTACTTCAACACCGCGGGCAATGCTGATGCAAGCCGGCTGACGCTGTCGAACACCACGATTGCTTCGACGATCACCTTCACCTTGGCCAGCGGCAAAACCACAACCATCGACAGCGTTGCGGTCGGTAATGCGAATGACCTGTTCGACCAGACCTCTATCGGGTCGATTTCAGCCGGATCGGTCGACATTCTGTCGTCCTTGCGGGTGGCTGGCGCTGCGCGCACCATCGTCGTAGGTAACGTCAGCAAATCGTTGGTCGAAGTGGGTATGACCGATACGTTTACCGGGCAAGTGTCTTTCTCGGCTAAGCATGTGACAGACACGTTCCTGCTGTCGGCGATTGGCGTGAGCTCGGTCTCGACATGGGATTGGCTTGAAACCGTCGAGGGCTATGTCAGCACGATTACCGCACCTGTGGTGGGAGCTATTTCCATCCTGGGGAACGCGGCATCCAAAGTTACGGGTGATTTCCAGGCGGACCTGAATATTGCCGGCCCGGTGACAGGTGTCGGCCTGAATTCGTTCCGAGCAACCGGTACGATCAATTCCAACTGGATGGTGGGCGGCACGGGGATCAATTCGATCTCCGCAGGCTCTTTCTTCGGGCTTGACCTGATGACGTCCGGCAAGATCAACCAGCTGACCACGACGGCCAATACGATGACCTCCGGCAAGATCCAGGCTTTGGCACTGGGGACGGCGAATATTCGCGGGCCTGTGTTCATTCTCTCTGTCGAACTTGGTTCAGACGCAAATCCCAACGCGCTGGATCTGCAGAATTTCACGGTGCAGAACAATGTGGTGGATTTCCATCTGACGACCAAGGGCAAGGCCGGAAATATCACGATCAACGGGAGCCTGGGTGATTCGCTGATGGGTTCCAGCGTTACTATCGGAAGCAATCTGACAAGCCTTTCGGCCTACTCAGGTTCCAATGCGAAGATTGATATCGCTGGGAACGTATCGACACTCCGGTTCTCCAAGGCCTTGCCTTCGGGCGCGGCGCTTGAAGACACCGTGATCAATGCGTTTGCCGTGAACAGCTTCTTTGTGACCGGCAACATCGTCAACACGGAAATCAATCTTGGCGACCAAACCTTGTTCAGCGCCAAGGACCACAAGGTTTCCGTGGGTGTTGCTGTGCCCAATACCCTCCCCGCGGTAGTGAACTTCAACGTGACTGGGGCGCTGATCGACAGCTCCCTGAAGGTCGGCGGGAACGCCCGTACGGTCACCTTCACCAAGGGGATGACCAACTCCGACTTCCAGGTCATTGGGAACGTCGTGACCTTCACGACCGGCACGGTCGATAACGATGTGACGGGTGGGCTTGGTGATCCTCTGATCAAGGCAGACCAGATCGGCACACTGAAGGTCAACGGCGACATCAGCAAGGGCACCATTAATGCGGTTGTAATCAACAGCATCAACGTGACCGGTAATGTGAAAAATGCCGTTATCGATCTTTCGCTGGCCCCTTCCTCCACGCTCAAGGCGCTTGGCGCTTTCACGGTGTCGGGTGGGGTGAGTGACACGATGATTGACAGTGCGGGCAATGTCGGGAATGTATCGATCGGCGCTGCGGGTGCTACGGACTTTGCGCTCATCAGTGCGGGTTCCATCGGTAACATTACGACTGCCGGCGCCGGTAATCTCACCCGGGCGCAGGTGCGTGCTCAAAGCAATATCGGCCAGGTTTCGCTGGCTGGCATTATCGACAGCACCTTGTTTGCGGGTGTCTCCAACTCGGTGCTTGACCTGCCGGAGTTTGTCGCGCAGTTCAGCAACACAGCAGCTGTCATCGCGGGCATCACGATCCGCACAGCAGGTAACACCTTCGTGCGGTCGTACATCGCAGCGGGCACACTGACCAGGGTGGCGCTTAAGGGCGTGGATCCAGCTGATCCGGCTGGCACCTTTGGTGTTGCAGCCAGCGAGAAGGTCGGCAACTATACGGCGACCGGCCAAGTTTCGCGGACGAACCTGACGATCCCTGACAATTACAACACCATCGGCAGCTTCACGCTCCGCATTGTGTAAGTCAGTAAAACCAATGTTCTTCCAAGCGCAGGCTCGTCTTGAAAAAGGCGGGCCTGTTGCGTTGAAAGGGGAGCGGGTGGCAGGTCCGTGGCCGTAATTGCATCATCTCAGAGGATTTTTCGATGAATTTCCAACGCTGGTGAGCTTATTTGACCGATAACCAAGAGAAGCTCGTACAAAAACATACCTGCACGGATGCACCCCTCATGAAGCTTTCCTCCCGTTCGATTATTGCGCATTTGGCCCTGGCCGGATGCATGGCTTTGTCCCTGGTCTCCATTACCGGTTGTCAGGAGACACCAGTGCTGGAGAAGGTGGGTGAGGAGCCGGATTATTCCCGGCCGCTTCCACCTGGCGGGCGGGCGCTGGTAAAAATCACCGATCCGAAGCTGCTGCCAGATCTCCATCCGGCCTACAACGGCAAGGATGACAATCTGATCAAAGCGATGGATAGAAGTATCGGGTGGTATCAGAAGCCTTCGAGCAAGAAGTTCTTCCCCAAGGATGACATCACGCATCCCCAGGCGCAGGCGAGTGTTGCTGCGATGAAGCAACTGTTGATGACGTCTAAGAGCGCAGAGGAATTCCAGACTCGCTTTTATCAGTTGTTCGACTGCTACATGAGCGTGGGCTGGAACGGCAAGGGCGGGGTCCTTTTTACGGGGTATTACTCGCCGATCTTCACGGCTTCGGCCACACAGACAGCGGTCTACAAATATCCGCTGTATAAGCGCCCTGCGAACCTGGTTTCTGACCCGGTGACAGGGCAGATCTCCGGCTGGAAGCAGGGCGACATGGTGACCAAGGCGCCCACCCGCAAGGAACTTGAAGCCTCGGGCCAGCTTAAAGGTAGTGAACTGGTGTGGCTGGCTGATCCGCTTGACGTTTTCATTATCCAAGTCAACGGCTCAACGCGCCTGACGATGACCGATGGCACGGAGCGCTATGTTGGGTTTGCCGGCACCAACGGGTATGACTACACAAGCGTGGGCAAACTGCTGGTGGCGGACAAGAAGATTCCGGCGAATAAACTGAGCCTTGCGACATTGCGTGCATACTTCAAGCAGCATCCTGCGGAACTTGAGACTTACGTCAACAAGAACGACCGTTTTGTGTTTTTCCAAGACTATCAACCCGACCAGTGGCCCGCAGGCGCGCTTGGCGTGCAGGTGACGGATTATCGTTCTGTGGCGACTGACAAGGATATCTTCCCGCGTGGCGCCGCGGTGTTGTCCGTGACACAGGTGCCCACGGGCGGCGAAACGGGCACGCGGCCGTTTGTCCAGTTCATGCTTGATCAAGATGCGGGCGGTGCGATTCGTGCTCCTGGCCGCACGGATATTTACATGGGGATTGGACCGGAGGCTGAAAAGATTGCCGGACGTCAGGCTTATGAAGGAAAACTCTATTATTTCTTCCTGAAGCCTGAGTATGTCAATACATACGGCGGAGCGTCGGGCGCTACTGCAGCTGGAGCGCCAGCTCCGGTGGCTAAGAGCACAGGGTCCGCGTATTGATTTTCCGCATTTAGACGCACTTTAAATAAAAGAACCCTGCTTTTTGCAGGGTTCTTTTATTTTTTGAAAGCCAGCAAAACTCTTTTAAATTTGAGTCAATTTCGATTAGGTGAGGCGCTATGATTAATGTTGCGATTGGTTTTGCGCACGCATGCGCCCGGCCTGACATCGCTTTTATACTATTAGGCCGAATACATGGATGTTAAACCCATCGAACATTCTAATTTTGACGTGGGACAAGGCGCTGGAGATGCAAAATCTTTTGGGGCGCCCGCTGTCATTATGGACTATAAGCCGATTAATCAGGGCCAGCTCGATGTGATCCAGGGGCTGCGCTGCCAGGTTGATGCGCGTTTAAAATTGTTGACCGATATTGAAAAGATCTGGCAGCCCACGGATTTTCTTCCTGATCTTGCCGGTGAGAACTGGCAGGAAGAAATTCAAAAAATGCGGGATTCCGCACGCTGCATCTCCGATGATCTGTTGGTGGTTTTGGTGGGTGACATGGTCACGGAAGAGGCCTTGCCGAATTATGCGGTGTCTCTGAACATCATGGCTCGCGATAACCTGGGTGACGATGTGCATCCCTGGGCTACATGGCTGCGCGGATGGACCGCGGAAGAGAACCGGCATGGGGATTTGCTCAATGCCTATCTGCGGCTGACGGGGCGCGTGGATATGCGTTCGGTGGAAGTGACGATTCATCATTTGATTGCCCGGGGTTTTAACCCACAGACGTATCCTGATCCGTATAACGGCTTGATTTACACGTCTTTCCAAGAGCGGGCAACGCGGGTGTCGCATCAGAACGTGGCGAAATTGGCAGCGACTCAGGGGGACGCCAATCTGGCCAACATCTGCAGCCGCATCGCTGGGGACGAGGCGCGGCATGCAATGTTTTACGGCGACATGATGGGCTATGTGATCGATCAGGACCCCGAGGGCGGGATCATCGCATTCCGCAACATGATGAAGACCCTGATTGCCATGCCGGGGCGGCACATGTTCGATGGAGTTGATCCAACGTTGTTCGATAAGTTTTCCGTGGTGGCCCAGCGGACGGGCGTGTACACCATCTTCGATTATGCGGAGATCATTGAACATCTGGTAGAGAAATGGAACATTGGAGGGCGATCAGTGTCTGGCCAGGCGGCCAAGGCGCAGGATTACCTTTGCCGACAGCCTAAGCGGTATCGTTCCCTTGCAGAACAGGTGGGCCAGATTGTCAAGGAACAGCCTGCTGCATCGTTTTCGTGGATTCACGGGCGCAAGGCGTAAGAAGCGTATGAAAATGAATGGAGTGGTGACGACCGCCTCGACTGGACTTACGCGGCGGGGGTTCTACACTTTTGCTCTATGAATCAAGCCCAGACTAAAGACAATGCGAACGTAGAAAAGGAATTGATTGTTGGGATCGACCTGGGGACGACCAACAGTCTCGCGGCATGGTGTGACCACACGGGGCCGCGGATTATTGCCGGGCCGGGTGGTGAGCGGATGTTGCCGAGCGTGGTGCGCTATGGAATGGGTAGCGGGGGTAAGACAATGGTGGAGGCTGTGGGGGCGCTGGCCAAAGAGCATGCGCAGGAGTACCCGGCGCAGACGGTTTACAGCGTGAAGCGTTTGATGGGACGAGGGCTTAAGGATGTTGAGACGGAGTTGAAATATCTTTCCTATCAAGTGGTGGAGGGGGAGCATCAGACGGCACGGGTGAAGATTGGGGAGCGGATGTTTTCGCCCCAGGAGGTTTCGGCTCAGATATTGAAGGAACTCAAAGGGTGGGCGGATGCGCACTTTGGGCGTCCGGTGAAGAAAGCAGTGATCACGGTGCCGGCGTATTTTGATGATTCACAACGGCAGGCGACGCGGGACGCGGGGCGGATCGCAGGGTTGGAAGTGGTGCGAATCGTCAATGAACCGACGGCGGCGTCGTTGGCCTACAACCTTGGACTCAAGGATAAGCCCAAACCAGCTTTGACGCGCAAGGCGGAAGCGGGTGGGGTTGGGTTTAAAGTGTCATTGCCGATGCCCAAGTGTTCAACGGATGAGGGGCAGGGCGCCGGGGTACAGGAAACAGCACAGGAAGAAGCAACGATTGCAGTGTATGACTTGGGAGGGGGGACGTTTGATGTCTCGATCCTGAAACTGCAACGTACGCCAACGGGTGTGGTGGATCAGGTGCTGGCGACGGCTGGGGATACACATCTTGGCGGAGATGATGTGGATCAGATGATTCTTGAACTGATCCTGAAAGAGTTGGGTGCCGTGGGGGCTCAAGTTGGGGATGCGGGGCTGCGGCAGGCGGCGCGGTCGGCGGCGGAGAAGATGAAGATTGCGCTGTCGGAGTTTGATGATGTTGCGGTGGTGTTGAGTTATGACTTATCGCGAATGGGGGTGACGGTACATGCGCCAGCGAAGACGGCGCCTGCGGCAATGGCTGGGCAGTTGAGCGTGACGCTGACGCGGGCGGAATTTGAGGCGATGGTGATGCCGTGGGTGGAGCGGACGATGGATGCCTGCCGGGCAGCGTTGGTCAAGGCGGGGCTGAAGGTGGAACATGTGAGCCGTGTGGTGATGGTGGGGGGCTCGACGCGGATGCCGCTGGTGCAGACGAAAGTGGGAGAGTTTTTTGGAAGTGAACCTTATACGGCGTTGAACCCCGATGAAGTGGTGGCGCTGGGGGCGGCGGTGCAGGCATCCATCCTGGCGGGGTACAACCGTGAGATGCTGCTGCTGGATGTGATTCCATTGTCGCTGGGGATCGAGACGATGGGCGGGGCGGTGGCGAAACTGATCACCAGCAACACGACGATTCCGGCACGGGCGAGCGAGCGGTTTTCAACCTATGTCGATGGACAGACGAGCGTGCGCATCCATGTTCTTCAGGGTGAGCGGGAGCTTGTGAAGGATTGCCGTTCGCTGGGGACGTTTGATCTGCGGGGCATCCCGCCGATGCCGGCAGGGTTGCCGAAATTGGAAGTGACATTCCTGGTGGACGCCAACGGTGTGCTGACGGTGACAGCGACAGAGAAACGCAGCGAGAAGCAGGCGCGGGTACAGATCGTGCCCAATCATGGCCTCACACGCGAAGAAGTGGCACGCATGGAGAGAGAAAGCCTGGAGCACGCGGTGGCTGACATGACCGAGCACCGGATTATCGACCTAAGAAACCAGGCGAGGCTGGATGTTCGGGCGATTGAGAGGCAATTGGCTAAGGTGGCCGATGAATTGGAGCCGGATTACAAGCGGTTGGTGGAGGAGAAGGTGGCGAAGGTGAAGGCTTTTGCGGACTCGGCAAGCCCGGACGCCGATGCATTTCATCAGGCGTTGGACGACATGGACAAGACGACAGTGAGATTGGCCGAGATTGCGATCAGAAAGACGCTCCGGGATGAAGGACATCTGTCCTAAGAAGACTGCGCGTCTTGTGTTGAAGCTTTCACATCTCCGTGGCGACATCCTCACGGTAGCGCGTTGGGGTCAGCCCGACGTTTTTTTTGAAGCAGCGAGCGAAGTGAAACTGGCAGGCGAAGCCCGATTTTTGGGCGATTTGTGAGATGGGGTAGTCGGTGCTGGCCAGAAGCATCTGCGCTTCGCGCACACGCAGCAGCCGGACATAGGACATGGGAGCATGACCTAAGCGCTCGATGAAAACCGTGTGGAGGCGAGAGGGGGAGAGGTGCGCCCATTTGGCGATTTGCCGGATATCAATGGATTTATCGAGGTTTTCCTTGATGAGTGAAAGCGTGGGCTCCAGCTGCATCAAACCTACAAGCCTGTCTTCAAGGCCTGTTTCGGCACCGGAGAGAAGTGCGAATTCTTTGAGAAAAGCGTGGCCCAGATGATGCAGGCGGATGGATTTTCCTAAACCTTGAGGCTTGGTTTTTTCCTCAAGGCCAGCTTGGATGAGCTCGCCGAGACGTTTGGCCGTGGCGCCTTGGGCTTTAAGGGGGACGGTCAAAAGCGAGCTGATGTCCACAACACCAAAAAGGGTTGCGCGCAAGTGAACCCAGCGGGACTTCATTAAACCGCTGTCTACGTCGGGAAGATGGATGAAGGTGACGGGCGTTTGTGAGGGGATGATGCAGATTTCACCGGGCTCAATAACGGCGCGCTCACGGGGAACACTGACCTGGTATCGCCCTTGGATAACCTGGGCAATGATCGTCTGTGAAACGGTTTTAGTGCGGTCGACACGGCCCTGGACCTCTACGCGACCGGCATAGAGAGCTTCGATGTGAGCGGGGATGAGTCGGCCTTTTTCAGGATAAACGGACATAAAGACACGATACCCGGAAATGGCTGGATGGGCTGTGGGCGTGGGATAATCCTATACATCAATCGCTTCGGGCCGCATAGACAAGGGATTAATGACCATGCGTTTAGGCGGACCATTGGCGGGTGCGGATGCGTCGATCATGGGTGATCCGGAGTTGTGGGCTTCCGGGCTCGCAGCGCTGGGATACACGGCGTGCTACTTTCCCCCGTTGGTGAAGCCGGCGAGTGAGACGGTGAAGGCTTACGCAAGAGCCGCGCAGAAGCATGGGCTGTTGCTTGCGGAAGTGGGGGCGTGGTCGAATCCGATTGATCCCAACCCGGAGAAGGCCAGGATCGCGCTGGAAAAGTGCATCACCAACCTTCAGATTGCCGAGGATATCGGAGCGCGGTGCTGCGTGAACATCACAGGTTCACGCAATCCGCACAAATGGGATGCACCGCATCCGGACAATCTCACGGATGAGACATTTGAGATGGTGGTGGAGACGACGCGGAAGATCATTGATGCGGTGAAGCCGACGCGTACGTTCTATACCTTGGAGACCATGCCATGGTCGTTTCCGGATTCACCGGAAAGCTATCTGACGCTGCTCAAGGCGATTGACAGGCCTGCATTGGGCGTTCACATGGATCCGGTGAATCTGGTGAATTGCCCGCGGCACTATTACAACACGACGGCACTGATCAATTCGTTTTTTGACAAGCTTGGGCCGCATATTAAGTCTGCGCATGGCAAAGATATCGTGATCGAAAACAAGCTAACGCTGCACTTGAATGAATGCCGCCCGGGCACCGGTGCATTGGATTATCGGGCGTTTTTACGTGGCTTGGCTCGGCTGGGGCCGGACATGACGTTGATGCTTGAGCATCTGCCGACTGCAGAAGAATATGCGCTGGCGGCGCGGCATGTGCGCGAAGTGGCCAAGGAAGTTTCAGTGGTGATTCAATGATTAAGACAGATTTTCGAGCTTCTGTTGTGATGACGGGGTTTGAGCAGGCCGAGCTTGTGGCAGAGACGGCGGCCCGCCCGCCGCTTTTGCCGGATGAGGTTGAAGGGCGGGCATTGGTATCGCTGGTGAGCCCAGGAACAGAGCTGAACTATTTTTACCAGGGGAAGAAATTTCCAGTGACGCCGGGGTATGCGGGTGTGTTTGAGGCGGTCAGTGTGGGGCAGGATGTGGAAGATGTTTCGCCTGGGGATTTACTATTTGGGATGGTGCCGCATAAGTCGCATCCACGGGTGCCGCGGGCTGGGTTGATCCATGTTCCGGCAGGCTTGGCGCCGGAAATGGCTGTGTTTGCGCGGTTGGTGGGGGTGAGCATGACAACACTGACGACGACACGCGCACGGCCGGCGGATCGGGTGCTGGTCTCGGGGCTTGGGCCGGTGGGAAACCTAGCGGCGCAGATATTTACGGTGGCGGGGTATCGGGTGACTTGTGTTGATCCGATCGAGGGGAGGTGTGAGACGGCGAGGGGGTGCGGGTTGGGGGATGTGAGGACGCAGGTGGAGGAAAAAGACTTGGAATTAGGGGGGAAAGTGGCATTGGTGGTGGAATGTTCGGGGCATGAGGGGGCGGTTTTGGCGGGTTGTCGGGTCGTAAGAAAGGGTGGAGAAGTTGTCTTGATTGGGGTGCCGTGGAAAAGGCATACGGAACTGAGTGCGCACGATATTTTGCATGCGGTTTTTCATAAATACGTGCATTTGAGGTCGGGATGGGAGTGGGAATTACCTAAAGAACCGCAGGCTTTTGTGCAGGGGAGCATCCTGGAGAACATGCAGACAGGGTTGCGATGGCTGGCGGAGGGGCGGATCAAAACGGGGGCGCTGGCGGAACTGGCATCGCCGGTGGAATGCCAGCGGGTGTATCAGGATTTGCTGCAACGCAAGAGTGCGCGGCCTGTGACGGTGTTTGATTGGCGTGTTTTGAAGTGAGATTGTTTAAAATTTAGTGAAAGTTAAGATGAGGGAGTGATTTAGCCTACTCGAGGAGACGGGGGAGAAAGAGCACTCAATGCGGTACAGCGTTGGTTTGAGCGCATTGCGGGGATTTACGGTTATCGAGATGCTCTTGGTGATTACGTTAGTGACTATTTTGCTGTCGTTGCTGCTGCCGGTGTTGTCAAAGGGGCGTGAGGGGGCGCGGGGTGTGCTATGCCAGTCGCGTTTGAGGGCTCTTCATTCGATGGCGGACCAATATTCGACGGATCAGAAGAATTGGATGCTTTCAAGTTTGATCTGGTACAGCGATCCGCCGTACGCCCATGCGAGCCGCAATTTCCGGCTACAGATTTTACCTTATGCCCCGGTGGGATTGAACAATTGGGGGTATACCAACAGCTATAAGAATTGCATTCTTTATTGCCCGAGCGAAGAACCGGTTTGGGTGGCAGGGACCCCTTTCCCGACGGCCACCTATTATGCAGACAGCATGGCACGGGGTTATCTGATTGATTCGGGCGTTTCGGGCTATTGGGTAAACGGATTTCTAGGGTACGGGAATATCCAGTATGGGGCGACGACGGCGAGGCGCAAACAGGTGATCAAGCCACAATTGATGTACATGGGCGAGATCACAGGAAACGACGCCTATAACTTCGGTTTCATCTATGGAAATTGGTCGGCTGTGCGCTATCCCCACGGCGGCAAAGATACGTCTTTTGCGATTCGCGCGGATGGTGCGATCAAAACAGCAAGAAAGCCACTGGTCGCCCTGTTTGATTCGGGCGACATGTTATGGACCCAATGAGGCGGCTTAGTTGTTGGTGACTTTCTTGGATTGGTCCCAGGGAGTGATTTCGATGCGCCAGCCGGATTCAGTGGGTGCGGAGGTGTCGAGGCGGCTGGCATCGATGTCGATGTTGGGGACGATCTCCTGAAGCAGGATTTCGGAGATGTTTTGCGAAGAGTCGGCGGTACGGACCTGACGGGGGAGGAGGGTGTTGGTGTCGTACCAGATGTCGATGGCAGTGAAGTCTGCGCTCTGTGGCACCTTGGGAACGAGCTTAAGGTGGATGGTCTGGTCGGGATCGACCTTTGGGTTAGCGGGGACGATGTTGGCGGTGAAGCGGGCGAGGAGTTGATCTTTTTTTGTCGTCAGAGGGATGATGAAGGGGCCTTTTCCGGATTCGAGAAGGTCTTCCTGGGGGCCGGCTTTGGGGTCGGATATCTGGCGCTTGAAGAATTGTTTCTGGGCGGGGATTTTCTCGACGAGCCATTGGCCGTCGAAGATGTAGGCTTTGACTTCGTTTTCAATGCGGTCATCAATGATGAGCTTATTGAAGACGATGCCGAAGCGGGCAGGGCCGGGCTTGCGGAGGAAGACAAGGTTGCCGAGGCGGACTTGCTTATCACCCAGGAGTTCCTGGTAGCGGGTGTAAACGAGGTCGCAGTTGAGCATGTCGACCTTGTCCAAGGCATCCTGGACTTTGGACAGGAAGGCGTCGGCCTCAGGGGAGGTTTGGGGGGCGGCTGGTTTGGCGGCTTCAGCCATCTGGGGATCGACCGGGGGAAGGGCGGGATCGGCGGCCAGAAGGGGGGTGACCAGGAAGAAGCCAGCGAGGAGGAGCATGCGGGTGTGGTTCATAGAGATATTCTACGGGTGAATAGGGGATTTGTTCAGTGCCGTGAGGCATATATTGCAGACGTGCGCGACATAGATCGGAGCGCGAGTTCAATACCAGACATGCTCACGCCCCCGAAAGACGAGAGCATTGGCACGCAATTGCGCGTTGGGGAGTTTATTTGCGGATGAGCCTGGCAGCGGTGGCGTGGCAGATGGCGCTGAGGGCATTTACGGCGTGGTGGACATCAGCGGCTTGAGTGAAGGGGCCGAAGCTGAAGCGTGTCATGCCGCCCATGGTGTGGGTGCCGAAGGTGCGGTGTGCGAGGGGAGCGCAGTGGATGCCGGAGCGGGTGAGGATGTTGTGGTCTTTTTCGAGGACGTCGGAAAGGGATTGGGGGTGGTCGAAGCCCTCAATGCGGATGGAGAAGACGGCGCAGCGGTTTTCGAGGGTGGAGGGGCCGTAGAGCGTGAGGCCGGGCATGCGGGCGGGGTCATTTAGGCCGTCGAGCATGATACGCATGAGGGATTTTTGATGTTCCCAGAGTTTGGGGACGCCCTGATTCAAAATCCATTGGACGCCTTCGGAGAGGCCGATGATGCCGATGGCGTTGTGGCTGCCGGGTTCGAAGCGGTCTGGCATGAAGTCGGGCTGGATGTCTTGTTCGGAGACGGAACCGGTGCCGCCTTCGCGAACAGTGGCCATTTGTTTTTCGATGCCGGGGCGGATGTAAAGGGCGCCGGTGCCGAGCGGGCCGAGCAGGCCTTTGTGGCCGGGGAAGGCGAGGAGGTCGATGAAGTCGGCCTGGACATCCAGGGGGATATGGCCGAGGGATTGCGCGGCGTCAACGAGGAAGGGGACGCCGGCGGTGCGTGCGATGGCACCGATCTGGCGGACGGGTTGAAGGGTGCCGGTGACGT
Source organism: uncultured Phycisphaeraceae bacterium (assembly GCA_964527265.1). Lineage (GTDB taxonomy): Bacteria > Planctomycetota > Phycisphaerae > Phycisphaerales > Phycisphaeraceae > CAZGOM01. The sequence continues at coordinate 81,434 of CAZGOM010000002.1, forward strand.
TTGAGCCGTGGACGATGGCGATGAGGGAGGTTTCGGGACGGAGGGCTTTTTTGACGTCGGCAGGGTCGATGAGGCCGGTGGAGGGGTCAGCCTCCAGGCGGGTGACATCGAGCTTCATGTGGGGGGCGAGGGCGTTGAGCGGGCGGAGGACGGAGTTGTGATCCATCCAGGAAGTGATGACGTGCTGTGGTTTTGAGTGGTTTTGAAGGGGGTTGAGTATCCCGCGGATGGCGAGGTTGAGCGCGTCGGAGGTGTTGAGGGTGAAGACGACGTGTTCGGTTTTCTCGGCGTTGATGAGGCGAGCGATGCGTTGGCGGCACTGGTTCATGAGTCTGCCGGCTTCGCGGGACTCGTGGTATGCGCCGCGACCGGGGCTGGCGCCGAGGTTTGTGGCGTAGTGCATCATGGCGTCATGGACGGCCTGCGGCTTGGGGAAGCTCGTGGCGGCGTTGTCCATGTAAAACCGTGAGGCGGGCATCTTTGGATTTCCGGGAAATAAAAGGGGCGTTTATTTTAGCCGGGATTTTTTGAAGGAAGAAGGGTGAAGAAAGAAGTTTGAAGTTTTAAGAAGACCGATGGGGGGCTTGCGGCTTTTACTTCTTAGGTTCACTTTTTGGGTTCGCGCTGCCAGGCGATGCGGGGGGCGTCGCCCCAGAGCATTTCGAGGTCGTAGTGGGCGCGGGTTTTGGCATTGAAGAGGTGAACCATGATGTCGGCGAGATCAATGACGATCCAGCTTGCGCGGGCGTCGATGTCGGTGCCGAGGCGGACGAGGCCGCCGTCGCGGGCGTTGTTTTCGATTTCGTCCGCGAGGCCTTTGATCTGGCGGTCGGACTGGCCGGTGCCGATGACCAGATAGTCGGTCATGTTGGTGACTGCGCGGACGTCGAGAAGGAGGACATCATCGGCGTGGCGATCAGAGACGAGGCGTGCGGTCTGGATGGAGAATTCCAGAAGCTGCTCGTCGGTGATGGTGCGAGTGGGGCGTTTGCGGGGGGCGTCGTGGTTGTGGGCTGTTTCGGTCATGGGATTATTTTAGTCGTGTGCGGGCGTGGAAAGTGGGTGCGCGTGTGCGCGATTGAAAAATAAAAACCGGCAAACGTGAGTTTGCCGGGGAGTGGTCGTGTTGTGATCATGGTGCGGTGGGCGTAGAACCGCCGAACCAGTTTGCATCAAGCAGGGGGAGTTAACCCGCCGAGCGTGATTGATCAGGGCTTGCCGAGGGGGGCAGGCTTGCGCGGGGTGCGAGGGCGACCGGCGACAGTTGGGCCATCGGTGCGCTTGACGGACTTGCGCATGGTGCGCTGCTTGCGCTCGCTGGGCTTTTCGTAATAAGCGCGGCGCTTAATGTCCTTGGTGAGACCTTCTTTTTCGCACATCTTCTTGAAGCGGCGGACGAGTTGTTCGGCGCTCTCACCAGCACGGGCTTTGATACGGATGGACATGTCAGCTCCTTAGGACTGTTTTCAACAAGAGTCCCATATTGTGCAACAAGGTGGTGTGGATTGCAAATCGGTGGATAGGAATTTGAGGGTGAGAGGATGCATGAAGCTTCCGCAGGGATGAGAAATGAAGAGATTCAGGAGCGGATTGAGCACAAAGTCATGAGGAGGCGAAGTTAACGGTGGAAAAAGCCGAACAGAGTGAAGATTCCACAGGGTGGTGGTATGAAGGCGTGGGAGTGTTTTAGGGAATCTCCAGGAATGGCATTAGCCGGGATTTGATGGCAGGGGTGGTAGGGAGGTAGTGTCTCTGCCTTTGGATGCGATCCTGGGGCATTACAGGGGCCTTGGCGGGCAAGCGGATGGCATGGATGGGATGATATTTGGATGTAACTACTACTATAATACTAAATATTTTATTATATGGAACCTTAAATTCTATTTAATGGATTCTTTGCCACTTGCTTCAGGCCGGATTTCCATCTCGGCTTTTGAAAGAGACGGGGGCAGGATTACAACGGTGAACCAATAATCGCTGAAGGACTGAATCACGCGGGAGAATTGATTGAAATCTACAGGTTTGATGATGTAGGAACTGCATCGAAGTTTATACATTTTGAGTATTTCCTCCTCGGCGGCGGAGGTGGTCAAAATCACGACGGGCAGACGTCGGAGAATCTCGTCGCGGGAGATCTCGGCGAGGACTTCGCGTCCGTCCATGCGGGGCATATTCAGATCAAGCAGGAGCATGTCGGGCGAGGGGGCATCGGCGTATTTCCCTTGTTTGCGCAGGAACGCCAAGCATTCGATGCCGTCGTGGACGTGCTGCAAGTCAACGCTGAGTTTGGCTTTTTTGAAGCCATGACTGGTCAGGAGAAAATCGTTTTCATTGTCGTCGGCCAGGAGGATGACGACGGGCTTGGATTGTGGGGTGAGGGTGTTCATATTTGGTCAACCGATCTTTGAGGAATGGTGAAATAAAAAGTGGAACCATGGCCGAGTTGGGACTCGACCCAGATCCTGCCGGCATGGGAATCAATAACGCGGCGGCAGATGGCAAGGCCGATGCCGGTTCCTGGGTATTCCTGGGGTGTGTGGAGGCGTCGAAATATTTCGAAGATGCGTTTGTGATATTTGGGGTCGATGCCGATGCCGTTATCGCGGACTGAAAAAACCCATTCGTTTTTGCCGCTTTGTGCGGTGATGTGGACGTGTGGGGGTTCTTTGCCGTGGTATTTGAGGCCGTTGCCGATGAGATTCTGCATGAGACGCACGAGGGCAGAGCGGTTGCCCATGATCGTGGGCAGTTCGCCACAGGTCGCCTGGGCGCCAGCCTGGCGGATACCGTCATCCAGCAGGGTGACGGCGTCATCAAAGATTTCACGGAAGGGGGTTTGCTGAAAGGGAAGGATTTCCGAATCAACTTTTGAATAGGCCAGCACATCCTGGATCATGGTGTGCATGTGGTTGACGGATTGAACGGTGCGGCGGATCCAATCGCGGGCCTGATCGTCAAGGGCGTCGGCATAGTTGGACTCAAGTAATTGGACAAATCCGCTGATGCTGCGGAGCGGGGTTTGAAGGTCGTGGGAGGTGATGTAGGCGAACTGCTGGAGTTCTTCATTGCTGCGCATCAGCGCCTGGTTGGCCTGGGTCAATTCACGATTTCGTTCCTCAAGTTTTGTGACCAGTCGTTGGCTGTACTCCTTGAGGACCTGCAATTCGCCGATGGGCTCTGTTTGCGCCGGGACATGGGTCATTGAGCAGACGTCACGCAGGGCGGCGGTGAGAGCCGTGACGGAGGCGGGCTTTTTGAGGTAGAGGTTTGCGCCGACTTCCATGGCCAGTTTCTCGTCGCTGGCGGAGGTGTAAGTGGCGGTGTAGATGATGACGGGCATGGTGTGCAGATGCTTGCTGTTGCGGATGGCGTGGCAGAGGCGGTAGCCGTCCATGTGAGGCATGAGCACGTCAGTGATGGTGACATCTGCGCGGCGGCGGTGGAGGATTTCAAGGGCCTGGATACCGTCGTGGGCTTCCACAATGGTGTGGCCTTCGCCTTCGAGCTGAGCGCAGAGGAGCTTGAGGTTGAGGGGGTTGTCGTCAACGATGAGAATATTCATTCAGATTGTTTCGTTGTTGTGGGTTTTGGAAGGAAAGCGGCCACCTGGGTATGGAAGCTGCGCGTGTCGATGGGCTTGGTGATGTAGCCATCGCATCCGGCGTCAAAGGCTTTTTGATCGTCGCCCTTCATGGCGAATGCCGTGAGGGCGACAACGCAGATATGGCGTGTGCGGGGGTCTGCCTTGAGGATGCGGGTGAGGGTGAGGCCATCCATGCCGGGAAGGGCGATATCCATGAGGATCAGATCGGGCAGGACGGAGGCGAGGATGATCTGGGCTTCCTCGGCGTCTGTGGCTTTGAGAATGTCATGGCCTTCAAATTCAAGGAGATCGGCGGCGAGCTTGAGATTTGTGGGGTTATCGTCGACGACGAGGATTTTGGAGTTCATGTCACGCCTGCTTCCTGGGACGTCATCGGCAGGACGACAGTGAAAATGCTTCCGGCGCCCATGGTGCTTTCAACGCCGATGCAGCCTCCCTGAAATTCGACGATTTTCTTGGTGAGGGCGAGACCCAGGCCGGTGCCTTCAAAGCGCCTTGCGGTGCCGGAGTCGAGTTGCTCAAACTCGGTGAAAAGGCGGCTGAGGTCCTCGGATTTGATGCCGATGCCGGTGTCTGTGACTTGTACTTGAAGCTTGTGGGGTTGAATGAAGCGGGCCTGGATGCCGACCTTGCCGCCTTCATCGGTGAACTTCACGGCGTTTGAGAGGAGGTTGTAGAGCACCTGTTTGAATTTGTGCTGATCGAGGTTGACGGTTTCGAGGCCGGGCCCGACCAGTACGTCGATGCCGATGTGCTTTTTGTGGGCCATTCCCTTGATGACGGCGGCGACCTCGTCCACTGCCTTTTGGACAGGGAAGACCTCCGGATGCAGCTCCATTTTTCCGGCTTCGACCTTGGCCAGATCAAGCACATCGTTGATGAGCTGCAGGAGATGGCGTGCGCTGTTGAGCACGTCGCCCAGGTATTCCTTCTGCTTGGGTCGGAGGGGGCCGGGTTTTTCATCGAACAGAAATTCGGTGAAACCGATGATGCCGTTGAGAGGGGTACGAAGCTCATGCGACATGTTGGCGAGGAACTCGCTTTTCATGCGGTTGGCTTCCTGAAGGGACTGTTCGAAGCGTTTTCGCTCTGTGACATCGCGTGCGGCGGCGAAGACGCCCTGGAGCTTTCGATCACGGGCGTGGAAGGTGGAGGCGTTGTAGGAGACAACGGTTTCCTTGCCATCGCGGGCGCGGGCCGTGAGTTCGTAGTCAGTGACTTTGCCTACGCTGAGGACAAGTTTGATACCCGCGTCGGCGCGTTCGGGGTCGGTGAAGCAGTCCTTGAACGGAGCGCCGATGAGCTCATCACGGGTGCATCCGGTGAGGGCCTCCATCTGCTTATTGACGTCGGTGATGATTCCGCGCGGGTCTGTGGTGATCAGTGCGTCGATGTTGGATTCGATGAGGGAGCGGGTGTAGAACTGCTGGTCGCGTATGCGCTGGTCAAGGAGGACGCGCTCGTCTTCGATTTGCTTGCGGGCGGTGTTGTCGGTGCCGATGAGGAGGTAGCCGATGATGGCGCCCTGGGCATCGCGCAGGGCGGTGACGGAGACGATTGCGGGGAACCTGCTTCCATCCTTGCGGATGTAGGTGAGTTCGTAGATGTCTTCAATGCCTCGGGAAGCCTTGAAAACGAGCGCCTCAAAGCCCGGCGTGATGGGCGTGCCAAGCTCGGCGCTTAGCGCCCTTGCCCGGACAATGACTTCCTGTGGATCGGATATATCGGCGGGGGTGATCTTATTCATGACTTCGGCAGCGGTGTATCCCAGCATGCGCTCGGCGCCGACGTTGAAGATTTGAATGACGCCTTTTTCGTCGGTGGCGATGCTGGAGAAATTGGCGCTGTTGAAGATGGCGTTCTGCAGGGCGCCGGCCTTGAGTAACGTTTCTTCCGCCTGTGTGCGGGCTTTGTTTTCGGGTGAATTCAGGGGATGTCTTTTCATTTGCCGATTTGCATTGGCATTGAATGATTTTCGGCACTTGGCGGTGTCGTTAATCGGTGTTGGGCTTTGGGCAGATTCGACTGATGTGGATTCGTTGCGCAGAGGAGAAATAAAATGACCGTTGGCCGCTTATCAACGGGAAAAGGCGGAACGTTTCAGGAGAAGAGACGACGAGGAGGGAGAAAAAAATGCAACCCCATTGGCGCTAAAGAAACGGGAACGTTGCGTGAGGGGCAACAAGCAGTATATGCATTGGTGAGGAGCAGAAACGAAAAATACGACTTGTAGAGGGAGCATTCTGGGGCTTTATTGAGAGTCTATAAATGCTTGTTATATAAAATCTTAGATCGGATTTAGGGGCCTGTTTTTGCAGTGGGTGGATATTTTACCCTTGACGCAGGGTGAGGTGGTTCTACAATGCGGGTATGTCGATAGATACCAGTATTGATACCGGTCTTTCAATGTATGCGGCGCTTGCCCAGCGGATGCGTACGTCGATTCAGTCTGGAGAATTTCAGCCTGGTCAGTTGATTGGTTCGGAGCATGATCTTGCACGCAAGGAGAACATCAGCCGCGTGACGGTGCGCAAGGCCAGCGAGATGCTGGTGAATGAGGGGTTGGTGGAGCGGAGGCCGGGGAAGGGGCTTTATGTGCGCGATGCGCGCAAGATGTCGACGGGGATGCAGCTGATTCAGGTGGTGGCGGGGAATTTGAGATGGGAGCCGTGCATTCAGGTGGCTCGCGGTGCGCAGGCTGCGGCAAAGGAACTTGGGATTCAGGTGCAACTTTACGATGCGCATGGGGATGCGGAACTGGACCTGGAAGTGGTGCGGAGCTTGCCGGACAGCCATGCGAAGGGTGCGATCATCGTGGCGCTGCACAGCCCGGCGTTTAATGAAGCGGTGTATGACCTGAAGCGGCAGGGATTCCCGTTTGTGCTGGTGGATCAGCGTCTGCAGGACATTAATGTGCCTTCGGTGATGTCAGACAATTATGCGGGCGGCATGCAGGCGGGGGCAGAACTACTGACCAATGGGCATAAGCGAATCGGATTTATCGGCAATATCGTGGCGAGCACGGTGATGGATCGACTTAACGGGCTGCGTGACGCGATGGGAGATGCGGGGCTGCCTTTTGACCGCTCGCTGGTGATGGACCTGGGGGTGGAGAAAGACCCGCTGGGGGATTGGTCGGTGCGTGTGGATGAATGCACGCGGAAGCTGATGGGGGCGGGGAACCGGCCGACGGCGATTTTCTGCAGTTGCGATGCGGTGGCGCGCTCGGCTTACCGGACGCTGTCGCAACTGGGGCTGAATGTGCCGGGGGATGTGAGTGTGATCGGCTTTGATGACGATCCGCTGGCGGAGTGGCTTGCTCCCGGGCTGACGACGGTTCGGCAGCCGCATCTTGCGATGGGCAGGGCGGCGATGGATTTGTTGTCGGCGCGAATGGCCAACCCGCAAGGAGGCGTGGAGCAGCAGGTGCTGCCGGTTGAATTGATCCGTCGTGGATCGGTTGCGGCGGCGAAAGCGGTTTAACGGAGGAGTTCGTGTCGGTTTGGTTTGGTTGAGTGTTTGGGACTTTTGCATCATCCCCCGGCGACTTGCAGCGGTTTCTCCAAAGATCGAGACGCCGAGCAACTGCGGAAGAGGGGGATGATTCAAAGGCCTCAGAGACGATCAAGTGGCGCCTGAAAGAAAGATTTTCAGGAAAGCTGGATCGGCTCAGGAGTTTGGCCTCTGGTTTGCTGAGTGTCTGTCGGTTCCTGGATTTTGGTTCGCAATGTCTGGTTTGAGTCTGGTTTGCGTCCAAAGTGAGTTCCTAAAGCAATTTTGCACAGTCGGTTCCTAAAAGCATCGTCAATTTGATTCTCATTTTGCGTCCATCGGGACGGTGCGCTTATTGCTCACCCATGCCTGGCGGCGCTGGTTCCTTCACGAGGAGTTCCATGAAAACGTTGATCACACTTTTGAGTGTCGTGGTGTGGTGCATGTTTGCCACGTCGCTGATGGCGGCGGACGAACAGAAGCCCCTTTTGGCGTTGGGGAAGTTTGATGAGTTGACGACGGAGGACTGGCCCAAGGGTTGGAGCCATCCCAAGGGAGCGACGTGGGAGAAAGAAGGGGATGGGCATTTCATCCGGCTTAAATCATCGAAGCCCGGGGAGACGGTGCTGCTGTACCAGAGCGTGAAGCTGCCGACGCCTTTGCCGCCGGCGCTGGAATTGCGCTTGAAGGCGAAGTACGAGGATTTGAAGGCGGGCGAGAAGAAGTGGTTTGACGGGCGTGTGATGATGAATTTCAAGGACAAGGAGGGGAAGACGGTGAAGCCTGATCCGTCTGCGCCGTACTTCCGGGGGACAGCGGCGAACTGGGTGGATAAGAGCGTGTTTTTCAAAGTGCCGGAGGGGGCGGTGACGCTGGAGATCATGCCTTGCATCTTCCAGGCGGCTTCAGGGACGCTGGATTTCCAGCGGATTGAATTGTTCACGGCGAAGGAAGACCAGGTGCCCAAGCCTGCGCCTAAGGTGGGGCTGGCGCCGGTGCCGTCGGTGCCGATGGAGCCGGGGACGGCAGTGCCGGCGGAACTGCGGGTGTCGGGAAACATGCTGGTTGGGGCGGATGGGAAGCAGGTGTGGCTGCAGGGGTTGTCAGTGGACAGCATGCAGTGGAACGCAGGGGGCGAGCACATCCTGGAATCAATCCCGGTGGCGATGGAGCAGTGGAAGGCGAATGTGATCCGGCTGCCGGTGAAGGAAGAGTTTTGGTTTGGGCGTGGGCAATGGCAGAAGGATGGAGGCGCGGGGTACAAAAAGCTGGTGGACGATGCGGTGCGGGCGACTGCCAGCCGGGGCGGCTACCTGGTGCTGGACCTGCATCGCTTTGGTGCGCCGACGGACAAGCATGTGGAGTTCTGGAAAGACGCTGCGGTGCGGTACAAAAACCACCCGGCGGTGCTGTTTGAGTTATTCAATGAGCCGCACGGGATTTCCTGGAAGATCTGGCGAGACGGCGGGAATTTGAAATCGCCTGAGAACGTGACGCCAGACGTGAACGTGACGGAGAACAACGAGAAGCAGGCGGGGGAACAGAGCGTGGGGATGCAGGCGCTGGTGGACGCAGTGCGGGGGCAGGGGGCGAAGAACATTGTGATCGCAGGGGGGGTGGACTGGAGCTACAACCTTTCAGGTGTGCTGAAGGGGTATGCGCTGCAAGAACGCGAGGGCGGGAACGGGATCGTTTATTCAAGCCACATCTATCCCTGGAAGAAGGGGTGGCAGGCGGCGATGCTGGACGTGGCCGCGGTGCATCCGGTGTTCATGGGTGAGGTGGGGTGTCCGGAGAAGTGGGAAGATTTTTCGTTCATCTCGGCCAAAGAGCGGTACGAGGAACTGGGGCCCAACTGCAAGTGGCCGGCGGACATGCTGGGGACGATCCAGAAGAACAAGATCAACTGGACGGGTTTCAGCTTTCATCCCAAGTGCGGGCCGATGGTGATTTCGGATTGGAACTACACGCCTACGCCGTACTGGGGTGTTTTTGTGAAAGACGCGCTGGCGGGAAAGACGTTTGAAGTGGAACGGTTGCGTTGAATTCATTTAGTCAGGGGATCACTATGAAAACGAATATCAATCATTTCTCAGTCGGAAACTGGCGTGGTTTGAGGAACAGTGCCGGCGGATTCACCGCGATCGAGCTGCTGGTGGTGATTTCCATCACGGCGGCGATGCTCGCGATGCTTCTGCCGACACTGAGCCTGGCGCGGGAGCACGCACAGGCCAGCGTGTGCATGCAGAACCTCAAGGGCATTTCGATGGCGGAGTCGATCTACATTGCGGACAACAAGGACCACATGACAGTGGCGTCGCTGCGGGCGACAGCATTTGGCGGGGCGTCTGATCTGACTTGGGCGGGGATCCTGGTGGGGACGGAGTCGCTGAAAGCGCCTTATCTGACGGATCAGACATATGCGACTCACTTCAACGACAAGCCGATGACCCACAGGTCGCCGCTGCGGTGCCCCGTGGGGTTAACGGATGAATTTTCGACGGGCGCATCGCCGGCGCTGGCCAATGACCCGGCGACATTCCGCCCGTTCATCACGGCGGTGAGTGCGTCGCAGGCGACACCCCCGCGCGGAGCCAACTCTTTTGCGCGCGTGTTTCCGATGGCGGACGTGTGGTACGGGGCGAATGCGTCAAGCGGATCGTACAACTATCCGATGTGGCGATCGGCCTCGGACAACGACATCAACAACCTTACGATGGTGCCGAGGTTCGGGAGGATCAACAAGCCGGCGGGAATGGTGCTTTTTTTCGATGGGAATACCCCCTTGAACAACATGGGAACCAACCGGATCAGCGCGCGGCACATCGGGGGAACGATGACATCGGTGACTTTTGCGGATGGTCACTGCAAGCTGGCGAAATCGCAGGATTTGCCGCACACGTCGATGAACGACACGGCATTGAGGAATTTGAGCAAGGACTATTTCTGGACGCTGACGCAGTGAATGAGGTGTGTGAGTGAAGAGAATGCGAAAATTTTAATTATGCGAAAAATAGGCTGGAATTGATGTTAGTGGAGCGATAGACTGCGTGTGTGCCGGTTGGAATGCAAAGCGCAGCTAAAGTCGCGCGGAGCAGGAAAGCCGGTGAGGGTCAGCGGTGCATGAGACCGTTGGCCGTGTGCCCCGCGCGACGGTGCGGGGCGTAAAGAATCCAGCGGCTGTTTGATCACCTGGCGCCGGGTTGGTCAGAGGCAGTGACGGCTGGGCAAACCCTTTGCGTAAGGAGAAACATTCATGACAAAGCAGATCAAGGTCGAATTGCGCTAAAGCAGCATCGACGGAAGCTGCTCGCGCAGCCACCAATCTCGGCCGGCACTGGGCAATCCCCAGTGCCGGCCTTTTTGTTGGGGGGGAGAGAAGTCAAGCCTGAGTCCTGACTCCAGAGTCGAGAGGAAGAGGTTTTGATGATGGCGGGTTAAAGGAATGCTGTGAATTGATCCTGGGGGTGATTGGGGACGTGATGTTTGTGAGGGGCGCCGGGGGTGAGGGTGTTGTCTTTGACGAAGCCTTCGGGACGGTCTTTGAGGATGGTGATGAGGCGATCGCGCCAAGGAGCCAGAAGAGCGGGGGCGTCGGGAGTACGAGCGAGGTCTTTGAGTTCGTCTGGGTCGGATTGGAGATCGAAGAGGTGTTCAAGGCCGAGTTGGCTGTACCAGATGTATTTGTAACGATCGCTGATGAGGTAGTGGACACCGGTGTCGTAGCTGTATTGACCGGCGTGCTCGCCATGGAGGACATCGCGGACAGAGGTGGTCTGGCGGCGGAGGATGGGGAGGAGTGATTTACCGGTGCAGGCAGCCGGGGCCGAGAGGCCGGCGATGTCCAGAAGGGTGGGGAGGACGTCCTGCAAGCCAACGGGGCAGTCGGAAACGGTGGGGGCGAGGGCCTGATTTCTGGGTGCGTGGATGAGGAAGGGAACGCGGGCGGAGCCTTCGTAGGCGAAGGTTTTGCGGAAGAGGTTGTGGTCACCGAGCATCTCGCCGTGGTCGGAGGTGAAGAGAATCCAGGTGTTTTCCCAGAGAGAATTGCGTTTAAGGAAGTTTAAAAAGCGGCCGATCTGGTCGTCAACGAAATTGATCGCGGCGTAATAGCCTGCGCGGCAGGTCTGCATGGAGTACGGGTCGAGCTTGATTCGCCATGCGTCGGTTTTGTAGCCTTTGGAGGTTTCGTCATTCGCGGAGGTGGCCCAGTCGCCAATGACGGGTGCAGGAAGGGTGCGGTTGATATAGCGGTCGTAGTAGGGCTGAGGCGGTGCGAAAGGCGGGTGGGGGTCAACGAGGGAGAGGTTAAGAAAAAAGGGAGCGGTGGGGTCGCGATGGATTTTGAGGAATTCGATTGCTTTGGAGACGCAGAAGTAGGTGTGGGTCTGGTCGGTGGGGAGATGTGTGGGGATGGAAACCCAGCCGTTGGATTCAATGCCGTGGGAGCCGCCGAGGTCGACTTCGGAGCGATGGTGCTGTTGTTTGAGCCATAGAGCGTAGGCGTCGTCGAGTGCGGAAGAGGTGTCGGTGAGTGCCTGCTGTTCGAAGCCGAAGCGTTTGCCGCGCGGGGGGAGGTGGAGTTTGCCGGAGAGAAAGGTCTGGTAGCCTGCTTTTTGGAGTTCGCCAGCGAGGGTGTGTGGGGGGTTGAAATTACTGGAAAGCATGCCGACCATGCCCTGGGCGGCGGGGGCGGTGCCGGTCATGAGGGAGCGACGGGCGGGGACACAGCTTGGGCATTCGGAGTAGCCGCGGCGGAAGCGTGCACCTTGAGCGGCGAGGGCGTCAAGGTTTGGGGTCTGCAGGCAGTCAGGGGCGTTTTCGTCGATGCCGATGCAGTCGCCGCGCTGCTGGTCGGTGGTGAGGAGGATGATGTTGGGCTTGGATGCGGAGTGCGGTAGTGGGGCGTTCATGGTTGGCTCATGTGGAAGGGAGCGGATTGGCTTTAAGGATAGTGGAAAGGGAATGTAGGTAAAAGAAAGACCGCTGGGCGATGGAGCGCCAAGCGGTCTTTATTGAGCAGAAATTGAACCAGTGGTTCAGGCGCGCCCGGCGCCTTGGAGAGCGTTGGGCTTGTTCTGGTTGCTGTTTTGGTTGTTCTGGCCCTGGGGAGCCTGAGCAGTGGCGGTTTTGTTCTGGTCTTTGTTTTGGTCTTTGTTCTGGCCATCTTTGGCCTGGGCGGATTGATCAGAGTTCTTGTCCTTAGCCTGACCATCCTTGGCTTGGGCGGATTGTTCCTTATCGGAGCCTTCGGCGTTTTCTTCTTCCTGGTCGCATTGTTCGCCGTCGCAGGAGGTCCAGGAGCCGAGGGTCTTTTTGAGTTCGCCGGCCTTCTTGCCGATGAGCTCGCGTGTTTCCTTGCCTGTGCGTGGGGCGCAGAGGAGGGCGATGCCGGCGCCGATGAGAATGCCGAGCCCGAGGGTGGTTGCGCAGACGCCTTTGTTGCTGGTGGAGTCGCTCATAAATACTTCTTTCCGTGAAGGGTCTTGAATCTTTTGGCGCTGGACACTCCGGCGCGCTTTGCATCGTTTTTTCGGGCTGAAACAGCCGCCGATGTCATTTGAATCAAGGTAGCTGGGGGAGAAATGCGATCCCAGCGGGAAAGGGCGGGAAGGAAGCATAAATTCCCCCTCATGGGAGGGTCGGGGAAGTCCCGGGGGGAGGAGAGCGGAAAGATGAGGGTTGAAAGAAAAAGCCGCACTGTGGGCGCGGCTTTTTGAGGGGGGATGATGGAGGGCAATTAAGAGATGGCATCGATACGTGCGTAGATGCCCCAGGCTTTGCCCTGGTTGGTGTCGAGAGCAATGGTGAGGTGGTTTGTGCCGTGGCTGGTGGTGACTTTGACGGAGGTTTTGTCGGGGCGGGCGGGGTTCTTGCCCTGAGCTTCGGCGACGGGGATGCCGTTGAGCCAGGCTTTGATGGGGCCGTCGTAGCCGAGGTGGAGGAGGCAGGTGTCGGTGGGGCCGACGTTGGCGTCGGTGGTGAAGTAGATGATGCCGGGACGTTTGTCGATGCGGGAGTGTGCGTTGATGAAGCCGAATTCGGGGGAATCGGCGCCGGCGGATTGGATGGGTTGCCAGGCGAGTTTGGGGTCAGCAGCGGAAGGCTCGGGAAGAGAGTTCAAGGAGGCATGGGGCTGGACGTCTGAGTATTGCCACCTGGTGATGAAGTTGTTGGGAGTGAAGACTGCCTCGGCGAGGTAGATGCTGGGCTTTTCCCACTGATGGAGGTTTGGATCCGCGGGGAGATCATGACCGGAGTAATAGACGAGGGCGAATTTGCTGCGGTTATCGGGGCGCTGTGCGCGGCTCATGTAAGAGCAGTCGAACCCGGGGCCGGAGGGGAGGACGAGCTGCATAAGGGGTGCGCCGTCTTCCATTTTCCAAATTGCGACGTGGGTGTTGCGGGGGGAGATGAACCAGCGGCCGGAGAAATAGATGTCGTCGCCGGCGAGCCAGAGGCAGGGGCCGCCGATGCGGATATCGAGCTCTTGTTTGATCCAGTGGGTGTAGGGGGCGGGGGCGGTCATGAGGAGGGGTTTTTTAGAGGCGTGTTCGCGACGAACGAGCATGACGGCGGTGCCGTCGGGCTTGAAGGCGAGGGAGCATTCGTTTGGCTGGGTGGCGCCTTGTTCGAGAGTGAGTTTTGCGGACCAGTCGATACCGTTGTCGCTTTCGAACCAGGTGATCTTGTTTGCGTCGGGGTTATTGCCGGTGGTGTCGTGGGCGTAGCCGGAGCAGTAGTGTTTGCCGTTGAAGTATTCGGGGCGCCAGAGGATGTAATTGTCTGTGCCGTTGAAGGGGATCCACTGGGACCAGTTGAGGCCGTTTTCGGTGTAGACGCACCCGGAATGGAAAGA
>CAZGOM010000003.1:0-86143 GCA_964527265.1 uncultured Phycisphaeraceae bacterium
CGTCCTTTTCGATGTACTTGCGGTACTCGTCGAGGGTGGTGGCGCCGATGCACTGGATTTCGCCGCGGGAGAGAGCGGGCTTTAAGACGTTGGAGGCGTCGATGGCGCCTTCGGCCCCGCCAGCGCCGACGAGGGTGTGAAGCTCGTCGATGAAGAGGAGGACGTTCTTGGCGCGGCGGACTTCGTTCATGACGGCTTTGATGCGCTCTTCGAATTGGCCGCGGTACTTGGTGCCGGCGACCATCATGGCGAGGTCGAGGACGACGATGCGGCGATCCAGGAGAATCTCGGGGACTTCCTTGTTGATGATGGCCTGGGCGAGGCCTTCGACGATAGCGGTTTTGCCGACGCCGGCTTCACCCAGGAGAACGGGGTTGTTCTTGGTGCGGCGGCAGAGGATCTGGATGAGGCGTTCGATCTCGTTGGCGCGGCCGATGACGGGATCGAGGGTGCCTTCGGTGGCGAGTTCGGTGAGGTCGCGGCCGAAGCTGTCGAGGGCGGGGGTTTTGGACTTGGAGTTTTTGCCGCCGGGCTGTTCGCCGGGTGCGCCGCCGGTGATGGAGGGGTTTGCGCCCTGGCCGGGGTTGTTGCGCTGGCTTTCATCCTGTTCGCTATTGCCGGCGCCCAGGAGGTTGAGCACTTCGTCGCGGACTTCGTCGAGCTTGAGGCTCAGGTTCATGAGGACCTGAGCGGCGACGCCTTCGTGTTCGCGGAGCAAGCCGAGCAGGAGGTGCTCGGTGCCGACATAGTTGTGGTTGAGGTTGCGCGCTTCCTCAATGGCGTACTCGATGACTTTTTTGGCGCGCGGGGTCTGGGGGAGCTTGCCCATGGTGACCATGTCGGGCCCGGACTTGACGAGTTTTTCAACTTCAAGGCGGACCTTGCGGAGGTCGACGTCGAGGTTTTTGAGGACATTGGCGCCGACGCCGGAGCCTTCCTTGACGAGGCCAAGGAGGATGTGTTCGGTGCCGATGTATTCGTGGTTAAAGCGCTGCGCCTCTTGGTTGGCAAGCGCCATGACCTTACGGGCCCGGTCGGTAAATCGTTCGAACATGTCCATCCCTTTCCATCCTGTGAGGGCTTTACCCCACTGCACGGTATGTGGTTTGTTTCATGCGGGCGGGGCTTGAATCGTGAAGCCTCGTCTGGGTGTACAAGCGAATCATATTGCGTTTGAGTGAAGAAAGCGACTTGGTCGCAAAATGTTGGTGCTTGATGTGTGAGCGGTGCTGGATTTTGAGGGTTGAGATGTGGTGATGGGGTGGGTTAAAAGAGAGAGGCCCAAGGAGAGGAGGACTGGTTTACCCCCCTGCCGATCTGCCATTTTGGCGTACTTATGGGTGAGAAGTGGAGAAGGAAGAAGTGAGAAGTTTAAAACAGGGAAGTGAGATTATGTGAGCGGATGGAGCCTGGATGAAGAGGGAGTTTATGCATTGGGGCATGAAGGGCGTGGTTTATCACACGTGAAATGCTTAAAGTTGAGTGCTTAAATGGTGTGCAAGCCCTTGTCCTTGGGCTGGATTCTGTTAGCATCACGCCAAGCGTCTGCCCCCTATGAGTGCCTTGCATAAAGAGGTTGGGGATAGTTGCGGAGTAAGTATTGGTGGTCGTTGGCTGACGGGGCCGGCGTCCGGGCATTCGGGGGTGTGAGCTCCGACAAGCGGATTGAGAACGTATGGGCGATTCGGACTCAACCTACATTGGCTGCCCCAACTGTGGGGTCCGTTATCGCTGGCGCAATGAGCTGGCGAGCAAGAAGATTCTTTGTCCGTGCGGGTGCAAGTTCCGGATGCCCAACATCGCGGCGGGGCCACCCACGACGATTACGCTGCCGCCCAAGGGAAACGCGGTGACGGCCAATGCGGGGCTGCGGCCATCGGCCGGTCAGCCGCCTGCGGAACCGGCGCCGATCGCGGCGAGCGATGCGGTGGGGGAACTGGCGCGGCTGCACCTTTTGGATGACCTGAAGCAAAAGATCGACAATGACGGGACACTGGCGTCAGGCCGGTTTGTGATGCCCAGCGCCAACCCGGACCGGCAGACGGAGCGTCCGCCGCTGAGCCAGCGGGAGCATCCTTCACGTGAGAATATGGGTCATTCGCCGACCGTGGGGGAAGACGGACGGCTGCAACTGGACCTGGACGACCCGCTGATACCGACGCAGCCGGACGAACCTGCACTAGGAATGGGCGCGACAAGCGGCAGCGCAGGGACAGGAAGAGACGACCCGGGTGCGACGGGCAATTACGACCTGAACCTGGATGCGTTCACACCGGCGTCGACGGTGATCAGCCCGGATACAAGTCTGGGGGATGTGGCGCGGCCCAGATCGACTTCATCGGATGCGATGGCCGTAGGGGAAGCGCTGTCACGGGCAGACATGAAGAAGAAGCGCAAGGAAGAAGAGGATCAGGAAGTCCTCGACGACCACATGCGCAGCGCGTACATCTATCCGTTGGGATGCATTATTTTCGGGCTGATCCTGATCCTGCTGAATGTGCTGGCGCTGGGTCCGAAGGTGGACAACATAGTGGCTGCGGAAACGGCTGAGGAAGCGGCCAAAGACGCGAGAAACGGCGGCTCCAAGGGATTGGGAGGAATTGGGGGCATGGGGGGAATGGGGCGTTACGGAGCGTTGGCCAATGAAGGCCCCCCACCGGACTCGCCAGCCAAGGCGGTGGCTCAAGACAACAGCAAATCGCCGGCGTCTCCGGAAGTTCTGGAAATGGCCAAGGCCCCGACGCCGGGGAAGGTGCATGTGATTTCACCGACCCTCATTGCCGTGAAGACCAACCCGGAGTACGCGCGGCAAAAGGCAATGTACAAGCTGGAAGTTGAATCGCACAACAAGATGATCGGGCGGTCACTATCGTCGGTGTTCTTCATGTTCCTGTCGACGGTGTATGGGTTCATGGGTCTGCTGATGTGCGTGAAGCTGATGGGATCGGGCTTTGATGGGCTGATCTCGACGATGTTGAAGTTGGTAGCGATCGCGTTTGTCCTGGAAGGCGCGACAAGTTGCGTAACCACATGCCTGCTGATCATCACAGAGGGGTATGGCGGGCCGGTGTGGATGGTGACGGGTGTGGTGGCACTGGGGCTGTTCTGGGCGATGTGCGCGTGGCTGCTGGAGATGACGGCGGTGGAAGTGGTGATTATGTATTTCTGCGTGTTTGTGGCGACGGAGATGACGCTGTTTGGTTTGCTTGCGTATGCGGTGATCGCGCTGGGGCTTGGGCCGTGAGCCGAGGAAAGGTACAAGGCACAAGGAATAAGGGATAAGTAAGAAAAGACGGGGATGGCGATAGCGATTGGGCGGATGATCAGGCGTAGAGGTGATGGGATCTGATGTATTGCTCGACGGCCGGGGGAACCAGGTCGGAGATGGGTTTTTGCTGGGCGACGCACTGGCGGATGAGCGTGGAGCTGATGTGGCTGGGGGGAATTTCGATGATGCGGTTTGCCCATTGGCCAGCGTCGAGGCCTGAGAGGAGATTGGCGAGGATGGATTGCTTGTCTGCCGGGGGGCGGACCATGACGACGGGGTCGGCAAGTTCCAGGATGCGCTGGTGGCGGTGCCACTTTGGGAAAATGGCGAGCATGTCAGCGCCCATGAGGAGGTGAATTTTGACCGTTGGCCCCAGCTCTTGTGTGAGGGTTTCCAAGGTGTCAACGGTGTAAGAGGGTTTGGGGCTTTCAAGCGCGCGATCAAGCTCGTGGGTGAGGACGACAGCGCGGGGGTTGTCTTTGAGGGCGAGCCGGAGCATGGCGAGGCGGTGGTGGGCGGGCGTGCGGCCAACGGCCTGCTTGTGCGGCGGGGTGGCGGCGGGAATGTAGGCAAGGAGATCTGCGCCGGTACGGGTGCGGACGATCTCAGGCAGTGTGAGATGAGCGTTGTGGACAGGGTCGAAGGAACCGCCGTAGACCAGGAGGGACTTGATGGTGAACGGAAGCCATGTGGGTTGGTTAGGCATGGTGGATGTCAGATGTTTGAAGTCTAGATGTTAGGTGTTTTCAGGTGAAGAGGCCGGGGCTTGGGTAAGGGGGATGGAAAAGATGAAGGAGGCGCCGGAAGAGGGCTTGCCGCCCCCTGCCGATAATGTGAGATCCCCGCCGAGCTGGCGTGCGAGTCTGCGGGAGAGGTGGAGGCCCAGGCCGATGCCGGGAACGGCGTCGTCGCGGGACTTGCTGAAGGGTGTGAAGAGACGGGCGGATTGAGCTAGATCAATGCCCGGGCCGGTGTCAGAAACGGCGAGGTGGAGATGCCCCCCGACCCGGGAGGCAATGAGACGAATGTCCGTCTTGGCATACTTGCAGGCGTTATCGACGAGATTCAAAAGGATCTGGTGGACGGCGATGGTATCGACCTGACAATGAAGGGCGGCAACCTCAGGCGTAACGCTCGCCAAGAGGTGATACCCCCCCTGCTGGGTACGGCGCTCCAAGGCGGGAACGCTGCGGTCGAGCAGTTGGGCGACAGTGAGGATGCGGGCTTCCTTGGGGGATAAGTGGCGCTCCAGGCGGGCATAGGCCAGGACATTTTCGATGAGATGGCCGAGGCGGTCGGCCTCGGCGACGAGGGTTTTGAGGTAATGCTGTCGGGCTTCAGTCGTGGGGACCATGCCGTCGGCGAGCATTTCGGAATACATGCGGAAGGTGGTAAGCGGAGTGCGCAGTTCGTGGGTGACAGTCGAGACGAAGGCGGCGCGGCGCTCGCTGAGATCAAGCACGCCTTTCAACAAAAGGCTGACGGCCAGGGCGGCGGCGGCGGCGCTGGCCCAGGCCACAATCAGAGAGATGCGGACGGGGGTGTTCCAGGGAAGGGTGACGGGAGGAAGCGCGTCCCCCTTGATGACCAGACGGGCGGGAATGGAGGCCAGATAACGGGTGTTGGAGACGCCGGGGGGAACGGGATGCTCAGCGGGAACCAGAGCAGCATCGGGAAAGATGTCGGTGATGAGGGCAAGAAGCTCAGGGGTGAATTTCTGCCAATCATCGGCAGGCGCGGCGGTGCTGCTGAGGGAGGTGCGGTAGTCGTATTCCTGCTGGCTGAGGAGGGCTTGATTGCTGATCTGAGCGCGTTGTTGGGGCTGGTCGGCGCGATAGGATCCGCCCCTTGAGGATGTCTGTTGTTTGGGGAGGACTTTGAGGGTGGATGTCTCGGGTTCGGCTTTAGGAGCGACTTTAGGCGGGGGTACGGGCACGGAGGCCACCTTACGCTGAGCCAGAAGGGTGGCGGCTGCGGAGTCCATGCGCCAGAGGGCGAGGCGGACGTTTTCTTCCAGCGCGGCACGCTGTTCGACGCGGGCCCAGGCGGTTTCGTAGTCGAGAACCTGGACGGTGAAGAAAAGCATGACGACGAAGACGAGGAAAAGCGCACCGGCGAAAATGGCCCAACTGGTGAGGGTGCGCTTCATTGAAGAAGGTCCGGAGGGAGAGGAGAACTTACGATCTGGAATTCATGATTTACGGATTGGCGGAAAGAATGGGGGGTGGTGATGCGTTGGCCGATATGTAGGCGCGGGCAAGACATAGCACGCCTTCGGGGCGTGCTGTGGCACCCGGATTGGGTCGTTGATTTCATTTTGCGCCTCCCTGCCGGTCTTGCGGACCAGTGATCTGGGCGTCTGGGGAGAGAGAGTAGCCTTTGCCGCGCACGGTAAGGATGGTTTTGCAATCGGGAGCGTGGTCGGCGAGTTTTTCGCGAAGCCTTGCGATGTGCATGTCGATGGTGCGGGTTTCCAGGCCCTGGGGTTCGATCATCCAGACATGGCGGAGAATGTCCTCACGGCTGATGGCTTGGCCGGGCTGGGCGGCGAGAAAACGAAGGAGATCGACTTCGGTTTTGGAGAGCTCAATGCGGGTGGAATCACGGGTAATGACTTCACGGCGGGCGAGATCAGCGCAAGCGCCTGTGCCGGGGAAGAGGATGGAGGCGACATCCAACGGACGGCCGGGGGAACGACGGAGCACGGCTCGCACGCGAGCGATGAGTTCACGAATACTGAAGGGTTTGACGACATAGTCATCGGCGCCCTGGGCGAGGCCTTTGATGCGGTCGGGTTCATCGCCGCGGGCGGTGAGGATGATGACTGGGAGGGTGGGGCGTACGGCGCGGACACGCTGAAGAATGTCGATGCCGTTGCCGCCGGGAAGGAGCAGGTCAAGGAGGATGAGATCGCAAGGGATGGTGAGGGCGAGATCGAGGCCTTGCCTGGCGTTTTCGGCTTGTGAGACCTGGAAGGATTCAAAGGTGAGCGCGTCGACTAAGCCGCGACGGATGGCTTGGTCGTCTTCGATGACGAGGATGTGGGGGCGGGTGGTCATTCTGGGGTCTGGGGTCGTGGGTGATGCAGAGGATGGGGTGGGTGCAATGAGAAGTTGGAGGCTTGGCAAGGACCATTTTTTAACAGGATTTACAAGATTCACAAGATTTACATGATGTTTATTTTGAGATGGAGGGACTGCTTACTTGTGTAGGGTGGGAGAAGAGGGATTTTTGTTGGGTTGCGGGTTAAAGGACGGCTGTTGAAAAATGGTTGCCGCGGGCCCCCGAAATGGCCCGCGGCAAACCGGCGGGTTGAATGGCGTAGGGTTATGGACTCAGCGAGTGGTGATGGTGTGGGAGGCGGTTTGGGGTGTGGGTTGAGGCGGGGGCGCGGGTTGATAGAGAGGCTGGGATGGAGGCTGCTGAGTGAGGCCGGTGTAGGCATTGGGGTCCATGAGGCCCAACCAGGGGTCGGATGCAGGGGTGAGGAAGAGTTCGGAGTAGACGCGGGAGTTGATAATGCCGACGGATTTGAGATAGGTGGTTTCGGACAGCCATTGGTGGATCTGCGTGCGGAAGCGGTAGTCATTGCGGGCGGTTTCCAGAGCGATGTTACGCTCGAAAGCGCGAATGGCATTGCCGAGGAACAATCCGCTGGATTTGCCGATCTGGCGATTCATGAGTGAGACGCTCTGGGTACTGAGCTGGACCGGAAATGCATTGGCAGCGGCTTCCCATTGCTGCCAGTTGGCCTCGCGGGAGGCGAAGGCGAGTTCCCGGTTGTACTCAGGGGCAACAGTGGCCAGAACACGGAACTCACCGCCAGACTTGGAACGGGTATTGACCATGGCACGGGCGGCTTCGCGCGGAGCGGCAACGGCGGCCCGCTCTGGTTGTTCCTGCTGTTGCTGGGCCGCGGCGAGGTAAGGGCTCCACTTGGCATTGATGGTCTGGATGGCGGTTTGGTGGTAGGCCTGGGCATTTTTAGGCTGAAAAGTGCGGGCGAGGGTGAGCGCTTCAAGGAAAGCCGCGGGGGAGTAGAGACCGGGCATGGCGTCGATGACATTGGCGTCTTTGTCGAGGACGTAGTGGATGCTGTTGCCTGTGAGGGTGCGCTTTAAGATGCGGCCATCGCCGAAATCAATGGTGACGAGGGGAACGGGGCGCTCGGATTCCCAGACGAGGATGTAGTTTTCGCGGAGGTAGGCGGAGACTTTGGGGTCCGGGTAGAGGACTGTGCGAAAGAACCGGCTGTTGGCGCAGGAGTATTCGTCGGTGAGCTTGCCGAGCAGGCGGAGGTAGAGGATGGGTTTTTGGGTTTTGGCGGCGGCGGCCTTGGCCTGGGCGAGATCGGTGTACCAGAAGAGGCGGGAATCGAGGGCGTCCTTCTGCGCGGCGACGGCATCGATGGCAGCGAGAATATTCTGGTTGCCGGGTTTGTATTGAAGCTGGTCTAAAAGAGCTGCCAGACCGGCGGGACCAAAAGCGCGCAAAGTGGCGATGTCCTCAGAGGATGGGGAATCGGCAGTTACACGGTTAAGTGCCTCAATGAGCATGCGCGTGTTGACGGCGGGTGCCGGCGGCGGCGGAAGATCCTCGGCGGAAAGGGAATGAATGACGGGAAACGAGGCTGTGATGAGAAGTCCGGCGAGGAAAAGAGATTTGAGGGTATTCATGAGATATTCTCCAGTTATGGTGATACTGGAGAATACGGGGGCGGCGGGGAATCGGATGTCACAGGTTTGTAACGAGGCGGGACGTGGGACACGAAAGAGGGGCAAGCCGGAGAAGCTGGGAGTGAAATTTTATTCGAGCGAAAAAGGCAACATCGGTGGCGCGAGTAAGACACATCGCAGGCGAGGACGCCTGCAATGTGCCACCCGAAATAGGCTTATTTGGGGACGACGAGGATGATGACGCCGCGTTTGACGAGGGTGTCGAGGAAGGCGATGACGGCGCGCTCGGCTTCGTGCTTGTCGACCTTGTGACGCTTGGCGAAGAGAGTGGCCATGTGGCGGACGGATTTTTCGCCGTCGCAGTCGTCGAGGACTTCGACGCCGAGGGCATCGAGCTCGAATTTCTTGGTGGCGGTGGATGGGACGCGGAGGATGAATTTGACCCAGCCGGAGGGCTGGTAGGGAACGGTGATGCGCTGCCCCCCCCCTTCCAGAGGTTCACGCGAAAGGATATTGACCGTGACGGGACGGGTGTCGAGGGATTGTTCGCGGGTGAGTTGCGGGGTGTCGGTCATGGGTCTGGGGCTTGAAGAGCGGAATTTTCGACTGGGATTAAGAGGATTGAAGACGATTAAGAGGATAAGTCAAGTGGAAGATTATTTTCAGAGGTAGCTGATGGTGGCTTTTACGGGGTACTCGCAAGGTCGCCGGTGAGGGTGAGGGAGGAGGCGACTGTGGTGGCCCAGGGGTCGAGCCTTTCAATGGGACCGGCAGCCTGGATGAGGAGAAGACGGTCGACGCCGGAGTGATGGACAGCGTAGAAGCGGGAATGGCGAGGCATCCACCAGCGGGTGATTTTCAAGGGGATGCGAAGGTGGGAATGGATGACAAACCCCTTGTGGCCGGCAAGAGTGATGGGGTCTTTTACTGGGGGAAATGTAAAACCCTGGCGGCGGGTTTGGGGAGCGTAGCTTGCGCCGCGCCCGGTGGCCCAGTCTTCGAGCCATTCTTCGAGGGATTGGCGGCTTAAGGCCAGATCGGCGGGGTAGACCTGGCGGACAACGAGGCTGGGGCCCTGGGCCTCGGAGCGCGCGGCGATGAAACGGGTGAGCTGGTCGCCGAGATTAAGGGTGGATTCAAGGTATTTGAAGCCAGCGGGAACAGTGAAAGATGAGCCCAGGACGGCCCACTGGTAGTCTTTGTCAAGGGGTTGATCGGCAATATTGCGCAGGAGGCCGTCGGTGAAGGCAAGGTCTTCACGAGCGGTACCGGTGTGGTAAAGCGAATCGATGACGCGACCGGTGGCGGGGCAATAGCCAACGGCGCGGATTTTCTGCTCCTCTTTGGCATGAACCCAGAGCATGGTGGTGAATGAGAGATTGCCTGAGAGGCGCTTAATGGAAGAAGGGCCAATACCGGAGGAAGAATCAAAGAGACTCAAGAGCTTCTGGGTGCAGAATTCAGTGGGGTCAAACTGCTTACGAGTGACAGTGGCCCAGGCCAGAACCAGGCGGGGCCGGGCGTCATCGGCCAACAGCATGAGACCCTTTAGATGATCACCCTCAAAGCGCGCGGGACGGTATTCCCGGGGTGCGGGGATGCTGAGCCCGGCCCAGGCGAGGGCCTGGGAGTTGGGCATCGGGTTGCGAAGATCGGTGGGGTCAGGCACGGGGGGAGGAAGTCCAGGGTTTCAGGGTTGGGGCAATGGAGAGAAGAAACTGGTCGCGGTCATTAAACGGGACACGGGTCTCATAAGAATGCGACCCGTGGCACCCGACGTATTGATTCAACCGCATCTTAGGTGAAGTACTGGACGATGTCGTGGAAGACGTAGCGGTTGTGGCTGATGTTGGAGGCGCGGATCTTGGTGAAGAGGGAGAGCAGGAGCCAGAAGAAGATGGCCATGCACTCGCCGAGGATAAGGCCGATGAAGATGTCGCGGACCTTGTCAAAGGTCATCTTGCCGCCGTACTTGACGACGAGTTTCTTGAAGATCCAGCCGATGAAGAAGCTGAACCAGAGCTGCGACATCAGGGGATTAATGAGCATGATGTAACCCACGGGGTGTGGGAACCAGAAGACACTGGTGCGGATGTAGAAGGAGAAGGCGACCCATGCGGCGCCGACGCCGTACCAGCCGAGCATAGTGGGCATGATGTCGGGGGGTGTGTTAATGACGCCCTGTGCTTTATCCATGATGTCCTGGGGGGACGAGGAATAAAACCAGGAGTTGAGTTTGCTGCCACCCTTGAGATAGCCCAGGAAGATGACAAAGCCGAGGGCGGAGACGACACTGATGACCAGGGAGGAGAGGACAGCGAAGTGGAACTTCATGCGGTTGTGGTTGCCGGACTTGGCCTGCATGTTGGCCACGTTCATGAGGTTGGGCGCGATGTAGGCCTTGATGTCCATGAAGAGGACGCTGTAGATGGGGAAAAGAGGCGCGACGATGTTTCCGGGGAGGAAGCCGCCGAATCCGCCGGTGATGCGGTAGATGTGGAAGAAGCTGGTGTGGGACTGGAACCAGTAGATGCCACCCTCGGCGACGATGCGCATGAGGCCGATGGTCAGGAGGGTGAGGAGGGCGACAAAGACCAGGGCCCAGTGGAGGGGGATGCCGTTCCAATTGAGCCAGGCCATGATGACACTGACCGAGACGGCCAGGCCGATGAGGGGGATGAGGATGACGATGCGTTCGCCAAAGGCCTTGCCCTTGATCATCTGCATGTAATCTTTGACGGCTTTGAATAGACAGATGGCACTGAACATGAGCATGCCGCCGCCGCCCTGAGCCGTGGCGGCGTTCATTTCCCATAGCCAGTCGCTGGGGAAGTCTTTCTGGTTCTGGCCGTAGCCCATCCACACCATGACGAGCATGAAGAAGCGGCTGGCGAGGAAGTAGGCCCAGATGGAAAACGAGATTTCAAGGGGGAGCAGGAACGCGATGCCCACCGCCGTAAAGATGACGAGGAACATCATGGCGATTTCACGCCCGCCGCCGACACCTTCAAAGATGCTTCCGGCGACGGTGGCATTGACGCTGCCGCGACTCATGCCAAGGGGGATGACGCCGATGTTGGAGATGACATTGGCGGTGTTGATGCCGTTCCAGCCCAGGACGAGGAAGGCGATGGCGAAACCGATCCAGAAGCCAGGGGTCTTGACGATCTTGGGAACCCAGTTGTTGCCGCCGACATCGGGAAGGAGGACTTCAGGGAGACGAGCCAGGGGGAAGATGAGTTTCTCGCGGTCCATCCAGTTGCCCAGAAGGACGTATGTCAAGCTGTAGAAGAGCGCGTAGACGGCCCCGACGAAGATGAGCCAGAGGGAGAGGGGCTTGGCCCAGACGGACCAGGGAATGAATTTGAAGACCTTCCACCAGTGTTCCATGTTGGCCTGGAAGGTGGCGTCAGCGGGCGGGGTAATGAGGGCTTTGCCTTGTTCGTCGTAGACGGTGCCCTTGGTGAAATCGAGGATGACCTTGGCGTCCTGGATATAGAGCAGGTTGTTGAGCTGTGAGTTGGTCTTGTTTTCCCAATCCTTCTGGGCGGTGTTCCAGTTAGGGTTCTTGGGGGTCATGACGATGGGCACAAGCTGGTCGGCGAGGCCGAAGGTGGAAACGCCCGAAGAGACGGTGAGGGCGGCGAAGAAGCAGAGCATTTCCTGACGGTTGAAGCGGCGGAAACGAACGAGGCGCAGGAGATAGATGATGGCGACGAAGACGACGACGCCAAAGAAGAGGTTGCGCAGTTCAGGTGAGATGTAGCCGATTTCAGCGGAATAATAAAAGAGGCCGGCCAGGACAGCGAAGCCGGACATGATGCCGGTGGCGCTCAGAAGCGGCATCTGAAGCATGGGGTTGGCAAAGAGCGCGCCGATGAAAAGGACGGCGAAGGCCATGATGGCAATGAGGGTGGGCGTGATAATGGTGCCCACGGTGTGCGTGCCGTAGATGGTGACGCCGACCTGGACGATGGAGAGGAGGGTGACCATCGGGAGGACCGTGAGACGGATCCCGTAGTTATCCGAGTCGGTCTGCATCAGGGCGTCCTGATGCTGCTCCTGCGCTTTCTCAAGCGCTTGTGTATCGACGCGTTGGTATGGGGTCTGGGTCATGGCTTCCTGTGGATGTCCGGCGTTGTGCGGCCGTTATTTCTTTTCGAGGCGGTCGGTTGCGATTGCGGGATCAATAGCCAACGGTGGTGGTACTCTTGGCGATGAGGGCGATGGCCACCGCCGCCATACCGATGAGCCCGACGCCGGCACTGAAGCCGGCGAGGATGATCATGATGTACTTCTTAAAGTTTTCCTTGCCGTAGATCTTTTCGAAGTAGTAGCGGGCGATGAGAGCGCCGATGATTTCAGGGAGGATGGCGCCGGGGGTGGTCTGGCCCAGGCCGCGGACGACACCGTAGACGAGGAACGTGGGGAGGTTCATGAAGGTGAGAACCGCGAAGGAGACGGTTCCGGCGATAAAGCCGGCGCCGATGTAGGAGGGGTTGACCGCTTCGAGGAAGGGGCTGGTGCCTGCGGTGGTGGAGGTAATGGTGAGGGCCTGGTTCAAGGCCTGGAGTTTCCAGACTTCCTGGGTGAAGGGGTAAGCTTCACTGGGGACGGGGGCCATGCGCCAGATGAGCTCGCTGAACATGATGGTGGAAATGACCAGGATGGGGAAGACGATGATTTCCGTCTTGATGATGCTGCCCAGGCGGGTGCCTGTGAGTTCCAGGGTGCGGAAGCTGTTGGCGGAGCTGCCGTAATCGCTCAGGGGGATGGGGGCGAACCAGATCTGCGCGCCCTTGAAGCCCGAAAGGATGTAAGCGGCTTCACGGACGAGGGGAATCTGCACGGACTGGCCGACAAGGCCGGCGAGCTTGGCGTTGGTGTAGCTGATGATGGGTTGATAGATGAAGGCGAAACCCATGAAGAAGAAAAGAGGAAAGCGGTCCTGGTAGTTGGCTTCAGGGGTGCCGGGCATCATCCACATGCAGAGGCCCAGGTAGACACAGGTGCTCACGACATAGATGCCCATGGCGGTGAGGATGGAGAGATCACCACGTTCCTTATTGACGTTGGTCATCATCTCCCAGAAGGACATGCCCTGTTCGACGCCTGGGGCGCGTTTGGAGAAGGCTGCTTTGACGGATTTGAAGACAGGGATAAGGCTGACGATGAAGATGGCGGCCATGAGGCCGATGCCGAAGGAGAGGTAGAAGTCCAGGTGGTTGGAGAAGGAGGTATCGACGACGCCCATGCCCGGCGTCCAGGTTTTCAGGATGCCGGCCTTGTAGAGAAGCGGGTTCATGATGAAGGTGATGATGAGGCCGATGAACCCCCCTACCACGGCCCAGAACGGGATGACCATGCCGAGGATGAAGAGGGAGGCGTCAAACACCAGGTTGATAGGGACAGCGGGGAGAAAATCGGGTGTTGAGAGCTGGGGGGTGAGATCAAGCCAGGGGATGGGAAGGATTTTGATGGCCTTGCCAAAGAGGGCCTGCGTGACTGCGGGGAGACCGGCATAGATGAGACCAAAACCCAGGCCCATGACAGCGCCCAGGGAGAAGCAGCGCCAGCGCCAGCGTTCTTTGGGATCGCGGCTTTCGGCCAGGGCGGTGACGCCAAGGGCGCTCATGGGAGCCATGGGGAAGGGAAGTTTTTCGACGTGGGCGGTGAGGCGGTAGAGAGCGTAGCCCAGGCCGAAGTGGTCGATGCGCTGGAGGATGAGCATGCCGATCATGAACAGGAGCGGCACGGCCCAGTGAGCAGTGAGGAAGGTGCGCTGGGATTGCTCAAGAATTTCCTTCTTGGGGGCAAACCAGGCGGGAATTTCCGAGGCAATGCCGTAACTGGCGGCCTCGGGACTCTGGGCGAAGTATTGGTTCCACAAGAGCGGGAACGGCATGGAGAGGGAGATGCCGGTCATGTAGAAGAGGACGAAGATCTCCTGCTGCTTGAGAGTCTTCATCGACCGCTTGACGATCTCGGAGAAGAGGATGACGGTGACCCACTGTGCCGCGCCGCCAAGCCCGCCGCCCAGAAAGAGCGAGAGGTAAATGGAGCCGGGCACCATGAGGAAGCCGATGAAGACCGCGCCAATGACTGTTTTCCAGCCAAAGCCTTCCTCATATTGGTCTGGGACCGCCATGAGGTCACGGTACATCTGCAGTTCTTTATCCATCGACTTTGACATCAGGCCCGCTCCTGTGATCCATTGACCACGGGCAGGTCACCGGCGTCTGCGAACATGCGCTGACCCTCGCGGTAGTAAGCCTCGTGTGTGTCACTCTTTTGAGAACGCCATCCCAGGAGACGCTTTCGGAGCGACTCAAGGAAGGGTTGATTGACAGCCAGCCAGTTGCTGCGTTCGCCGGTGGTCCGTTTGATGTGGACCGCAAGCATGTGCGCTTTAACGGTGGTGTCGTAGTACGCGTAGACTTCAAGCTTTTGATTAACGCCAAGGTCGTAAGGCGCAGGGGCAATGTCGAACACCATCGCATAGGTGGTGTGATCGACGGGTGCACCGGGCTGGGAGACGTCCTTGACGGAACCGACGCGGCCGATGGGACCCAGATCCGCCAGGAAGCTGCCGGTGGAGGCTTCGGAGTTCTGCTTCATGAAGTCGCGCAGATAGGCGCAGACACCCAGGACGCGTTCGGCGTCATAGCTGAAGGGGAACTTGATGGACATCTCGTCGCCTTCGGTGGGCGGGAGGCTCCATTTGCGCTGACCGGAGGGAACCGCGGCGCGGGCGGCCATCATGGCGGGGTAGAGGGTGGAGATGAGGACGGTGGCGATGGCCAGGAAGATGACGACCATGACGGAGAGGGAGGAGTAGTTAAGGTTGAGGCCGACATTGAGCTTGGTGAAGATGATGGCCAGGACCTGGCCGATGAGGTATCCGGCGACGGAGCCGATCATGCCGAACACGAGGGATTCGGCGAGGAAGAACATCATGACGTGAGTGGGGTTGAGGCCGATGGCGTTGTAGATGGCGACTTCGCGTCGACGTTCCATCACTGAACCGAGCATGGTGTTCAAGATGATGGTGGCGGCGAGGATGATTGGGACGGCGATCTTCAGCACGCCACCGACCTGCGTGGAGTTGCTGGAGGTCATGGCGTACTGACCGGGCTCGACGGGGCGGGCGCCTTCGGTGGGGATGACGCTCTTGGTGATGCCGACGGCAACGCGCGCGGTCTGGTACTGGATCAGCTCATTGGCCTTTTTCCAGGTTTCGGCGGCATTGGCTTCGGCAGAAGCGGCCCTGTCGAAGCGAACCGAAAGGGTGCGGTATTCCGCATCGGCGATGGAACGGATGAGGTCGATGGGAAGGAAGGCGACGTTCATGGCGCGGGCCATGGTGGAGCCGGTTCCGCCGGCCATTGAGCCGCCGAGATCGGCCTGATTTTCCTTGGCGGCGGTTTCTTCCTCTTCGCGCTGCTGGCTGACGGCTTCGAGCATGGGGAGGACGGGGACATCGCCTTGGTCGCGCATGCGTTCAAGGGCCTGATCATCCAGGAGGCCGATGAGCTTGAGCTTGCGGCCGCCCATCTGAATGTACTTGCCTTCGAAGCTGCCGGGCTTGATGCCCATCAGTTCCGCGCCGCCCGCGGAAAGGATGATTTCCTCGGCCATGTTGCTGGAGAACCAGCGGCCGCCGGGGAGAATGGGCATGCCGCCGGGGAGAAAATCCTTTTCGGCGACTTCGAGGCCGACGAGGACCTTGGCGTTCAGGACAGGCATCTGGGCACCGGGAATGGCAACGGACGGCGTGAGGTCATACCCCATATACTCGCCGTAGGAACTGAGTTTCTGGGCCCAGGCGCGGGAGACGACGGTGGCAGTGCCTTCGTAGTGCGCCTTCAGGCGGGAGAGCAGGAGCGGATCGATCTTGCTGAGGCCCGGGCTGGCGTAGAAGAAGCCGTTGTAAGGGGCTTCGGGGCTTGTGGGGCGAGTGGCCGGATCAGTGCCCTGCCCGACGGAGATGACCGAGAGCATGGTGAAAGTGACCAGGACGATGGTTACGCAAGTGAGCGTCGTGCGAATCCGGCGGCGCTTCATGTTGTTAATGCCGACCAGGAAGGCAACACCGGCGAGGCGGCCCTGGGATGCGTCGGTCGATTCGGCAAGCTGCGATTCTTCAACGATTTGATTCATCGAAG
Organism: uncultured Phycisphaeraceae bacterium; assembly: GCA_964527265.1. Taxonomy (GTDB): domain Bacteria; phylum Planctomycetota; class Phycisphaerae; order Phycisphaerales; family Phycisphaeraceae; genus CAZGOM01. The sequence goes on from CAZGOM010000003.1 coordinate 16,110, forward strand.
AGTTGAACTTAGAGATCAAGACGGTGGAGACGAAGACGGCCAGGCCCAGGATGATGAAGGCGAGGATGACGACTTCGGGGGTCTTGGCGATTTCAAAGGCGGGATGGACAAAACGCAGGAGGACGGCCATGCCGGCAAAGACGACGCCGAAGAGGGTGAGCTGACGGTTGATATCGGTGAAGGGGGAGATGAGCTTGGTGAGGAAGAAGCAGAAAGGAATGACCAGGGCGAGGAAGATGACAACGGCTTTGATGAGATCGTTGACGGTGGCCAGGCCGCGCAGATAAGCCTGGTAGGCCAGACCGCGGGCTTCTTCGGCTTTAACCATCATGGCGGCATTATTGCGCAGGGCTTCGGCCTGACGGGCTTCCTTGACGAGTTCATCAGCCTGTTTCTGATAGGCGGCGGCAGTGTCGTTCTTGACGCCCTTGGTGGCCAGGAGGTCCAGGCGGAAGCGTGTGATCAAAAGCATGTCATTGGCGCTGGTGAGAACCAGATTGCGAATAATGCCAATCTTGGAGGAGAAGCCGTCGCCTTCAGGATTAGAAGAACTGGCTTTAATAGCGATCCCGGTGCCGATGCGGAATTTGACGGGCATGTCCTGATCCACCATGGCGATGGCTGTGCCGTCTCGGGGAAGAGGAATCTGCTTTGTCACGGTGCCGGAACCGGTGCCCTGAATCCCCATGGTGGAAAGGATGGGAGCAGGACTTTCCTGAACCGCGTCAATGACAGTGAGCATGGTGGCCGCGGAGAGGGAAAGAGGCTGGGTCAGGCCAAGGAGGTCGATCTTGTCCATCTCGGTGGCGATGACGGTTTTAGTCGTGTATTGAGTGGTGCGGCCAGCGGAGATGGTGGAGTTGAATTTCTTTTCACCCATTCCAAAGTCGAGTGCGCTTTGGAGGGAGCGGAAGGCGGGGTCGTATCCGAAGACCAGGAGCGAGCCATCACGCCATGTGCCGCCGCGGAAGGTGACTGAGCCACGGTTATTGGTGATGAGAATGGGGTAGGGCCGAACTTGACCGAACATGGGAATATTGGAGGGGAGAGTGGGCTTGGCGTCGACCATGACCAGTGCGCCTGCCTGTGGAAGTTTAGGCACCCCGACGGAGAAGCGGTCCTGCTTGCGAACGCTGAGTTCAGTGGTGAGGTAGCTGACTTCAGCGCCGCGCACATCATAAGTGCCGCCGAGGTCTTCACTGGTGACGAGGCGATGGAGGAATCCGACAGAATATTCGCCGACGGACTTCAGACGAGCATCATCGACTTGAGTGAGGGTGTCCTGCGGGGTGTAATCGCGGGCGCGCAGGTCTTCGATGGACATCATGGTGACCGCGGGGATGACGTGCTCGTGATAAACCTGTGCCGCGACGGCGCTCTTGATGCCCAGATAGGCATTCCATTGACGGCCGTTGATGCCGCGGACGGCATCAACGTAAAGGTTATTGACGCCTCTGGCCTGGGAGTAGAGTTCCGCTTCACGGCTGGCGAGGATGCCCAGGCGGTTAACCAGATCGCTGGAGACGCGGGCGAAATTCTGGATCTTGGAGACGAAGTTACCGGTGTAGAAAAAGCCAATGCTGTCGGTGCCGAAGCTGACATCCAAAGTGATCATGGTAATCGCGGGAACCGAGGCGTAGCGGGCAGCGAAGAATGCGTCGTCCTTTGCGGTGGCGGGGTTGAACTTTGCGTCGACGAAGTAATTGGCCAGGCGACGGCGAACAACAAGGTTGTTGTTGATCTGCTTTATTTGCTCGTCGATAGCCTTGACGCTTGCGTCGGCGTCGGCGGTCAGTTGCTTGTAGATGGCGACAAGGCGGGATTTGGTTTCCTCGGGGAGCTTGTCGAAATCAGGACGGGTGCCAAACTTCTTGTAGAGTTGCTGAAGGGTTAAAAGCTGGTCGAGGTTGATGGTGTAATCCATCATTTTCACGGCATATTCGCGGTCCTCGATCTCTGAGAGAAGACTGCGGGTTTTGCGGAGATTGAGCTTGCTGCGATTGACGCGGATCTTATTGGCTTCGGTGCTGAGCAGTTCAACAACGGAATCTTTGAAGATCAGGTTCTGTCCGCCAACGTTCTGGCTGCCGTCGCGGAATTTGTTTTCAATCTCATCCTTGATGGGACCGTTGCCGTAGAGCTGCCCGATAAAAGCATAACGGGCGCGTTCACGGAAGAGGCCATCGAGCTCAGGGAGGATGGTGCTGGCGGGGTTGGCGAAGAAGTTGAAAGCGTAGTTCTGCTCACCCATGAGCGCGTTGGTGTGGTCGCTGATCACGCTGATCATGATGGGGCGCTGAGGAGGCGCTTTCTTGAACTTCTCAACCAGTTCGACGACGGTGGCGAGGTTTCCGAGGGTGGAACCACCGGGAGAAAGGTCAGGAACAATGCTGTTGGAATCTTTGTAGGCCTGGATGTGGACGATCTGGCGGGCAGGGTCGGAAGCAAAGGACTCGACCGCGGGGTTGATCTGAGCAGTGCCGGGAATGAAGAGCCATTCGGCGGTGAGATCCCGCTTTTCCCAGCGACCGGGCTGGGCCTGAAGGATGCCGATGGCTTCGGACTTGTTGACGGCTTGGAGCAAATCCTTACCTATCAGCGCAGCGGCGTCTGCCCGGGTGATGTAGTACCGGGGGATGCTGATCATGGATGTGGTCTGCTTAAGCGCGGCTTCGGCGAGGAACTCACCGGGCTTATCCGGGCCGGCTTCGGCCTGGATGAAGACGACGGCGCGAGCGCCGTACTGAACGGCTTCGATCCATTGCTTACCGGAACTGAATTCCATCAGGACGATGGAGCCTTCGAGGTTGAGCCCCGCCTGTTCAGCGGAAGTTCCCCGGCCAAGGTAGACAACGCGACCCTGAAGCTGTGTGTTGGGAAGGTTGCTGGGCTCGATGAGATTGGGTGAGACTTGATAAACCGGGACGGTGTTGCCGGCAATTGCGAGGCTGGCCTTACCAGGGATGAACACAGCGGAGGGGTATTCCATCCGGCCGGAGAACCAGAGGCCCTTGAGGGCGTCCTGGGCTGCTTTGTCTTCGGTGTAGGCTTCAAGGATGGTTGCGGAATCGACTGCGCTGACCGCGGTAACGCCGCTGAGGACTTCCATACGCGCCTTGAGGTATTTATCGCTGGCTGCGTCGGCTTTTTTGATGAATTCCTGCGCCTTGGCCCACTTGGCGGGGTCGTTGACGGCGGCGGCGGAGTCTTTGAAGTAATTCAGGAAATATTCATCAAGGGCGGCCAATCCGGGCTGGCCGCTCTGGCGGGCGGGAGCGAGCTTGGCAAACGCATGAGTCCGCTCAACAAAAGGAGAGGCGGTCTGAGGCTGCGGCTGTGAAGCGGGAACAGAGGACGAAGCCGGCTGCGTGCCCTGGCTGGCGCGATCTTGGGCAAAGCCGGGGACCAGAATGCCGGTAACCGCAAGCACAATCATCGCCAGCAAAGCCAGCGTGGTTGAGTTCCTGCGTGAATATGCTTGAGTCAACCTAGACATCAGTGCCCTTCTCCCTCAATGCTGCCAACCTCGATCTTGAGGTCTTCACGCTTTTCAATGCGGTCGATGCGGCCGTCGAGCACGCGGACCACACGGTCGCAGATGTCGAGCATCTTGTGATCGTGGGTGGCGCTGATGACGGTGACGCCCATTTCAGTACAAAGATCCTTGAGCATCGAGATGATCTCGGCGCCGGTGCGCAGGTCAAGGTTTGCGGTGGGTTCGTCGGCGAGGACGATGGTGGGTCCATTGGCCAGGGCGCGGGCGACGGCAACGCGCTGCTGCTGGCCACCGGACATCTTGCCGGGGCGGTGGCTCCAACGATCGCCGAGGCCAACCTTTTTAAGCAGTTCGTAGGCCTTGTCGCGGGCATCATCGGGGTCGACATTGGCGAAAATCATGGGGAGCGTGACATTTTCCATGGCCGTCAACGTCGGAAGGAGGTTGAAGGACTGGAAGATGTAGCCGATCTTGCGGCAACGCATCCAGGCGAGTTCGTAGCTGTCGAGGGCGGCAACGTCGACTTCGTCGATGAAGACCATGCCGCTGGAAGGCTTATCAAGTCCGCCGATCATGTTGAAGAGCGTGGATTTACCGGAACCGGAAGGACCCATGACAGCCATGTATTCGCCGCGGTAGATGTCGAGATTCACGCCACGGAGGGCATGGACGAGATTTTCGCCCATGGTGTAAACCTTCTTCACATCAAGGGCACGAACGACGATGTCGCGGGTGAGGTTTGCATTACGCGCTTTGTTTGCAGCGCGCTGAGCAGCTTCATCCCCTTCGGGGATGGAACCGCCCGCAGTGACTTCGGGAACCAGGTCCGGGGTGGCCATGGGCGCCTGGATGGGCGCGATGGCTGCCGGGTCGGCCACGGGAGGGGCGGTGGGGTTGGGCTGGGCCATATTGGGATCCGCAGGGTTGTGCGGGCCACGGTCCGGTAGCGGGCCATTGCCGGGGATCGAGATGTCGCTAGAGTCCTGGGTCATTCGTCCACCCTCAGCGCGTCAACGGGCCGCATGCGCGATGCGGAGTAGGCGGGGTAAACCGCGCCGCCCACAGACAGGAACATGCCACCGGCCAGCGAGAGGAGGATGACCACCATGCACTGGGATGCGCCGGGAAACTCGGAGATGCCAAATCCCTTGAACTGAGCCAGCGCGGCACCAAGGGCGACCAGGATGCCCAAAACAATGCCCATCAGGGCGCCGATGATGCCCAGGAAGGCTGATTCAAGAAGGAAGAGCTTGACGACGAGGTTGTCCTGCGCGCCCAGACACTTCATTGTGCCGATCTCGCGGAAGCGTTCGGTGACGCTCATGAGCATGGCGTTGGCAATACCGACTGCGCATGTCAAAAGAGCCATGACGATGAGCCATATCTCCATGCGGGCAGCGTTTTCAGTCACCACCAAGCTGACGCCTGCTGAGCGCATAAGAGATTGGAGATTCACGAGTTGACGTTTTTGCAGTTCGTCGGCGATGGCCTTTTCCGCAGTTGAGACATCCTGGGAGTTACCAGACGTAGATTTGGCTTTGGCTAAGGCCACCACAGCTTCCAGCTGCTTCATTTCCACCGGGGTCAACCGGGAAGGATTGGGGAGGCTGTTGATAAGAGCCTGATAACGCTCGCTAAGGCGAGCGTTTAAAATCGGCTCAAGTTCCGCCTGCTGCGTGGTGGAGCCGGAACGGATCCAAGCCCCGATGGCGATGGTCTGCGTGATATCGACCTTGGTTTGAAGGGTTTTGTCGTAGGCCTGCTTGGCCTTGTCGGCAAACAACTGCGCAGTGGCGATCTCAGACTTCAATATCCCGGGGGTCTTGGCGACTTCATCAGCGCTCTTTTGAGCCTTAGAAGCCATTTCCTTGGCAGTACTGATCTGTCCTGCGATGCCCGCGTCGGCGGCTTGCGCGGCGGTGACATCGTCGAAAGCCATGGTCCGGGCCAGGGCTAGCTTAGATGGGGTATCCAGGCCTTGAATCACCGGAAGCTTCACGAGCAACTGGGCTGAATTACGCACATCGTTCGGAAGTGCGGGGTTCATGACCTGGTATTTTGGAAGCGCGTTGACGAGGTTTTTCTGGAGATAGCTGGTGAGGCCTGTATAGGTCAAGAACGCGATGGCCAGCACGATGGAGAGCATCGTGACGACCGAGCGCATAAGGCGGACTTTGAGGCCGCCCTTGGCCATGGAGAAAAGCGTGCTAAAGGGGAGCGGCGCCCAGCCCTGCTTAAGCTGGCCCAGGAGTGCGTCACCGTAAACCTGGGTGGAAAGTTCGAATTTGTGGGGAGCGTTCTGGCTCATGAAGTCAAATCACTCCTTCTCGAACGTCGGCACGATTGCGCCGGCCTGAATGCTGCCAATTTGGATGTTCATTTCAGACCTGAGCCGAATTTGCGCGATGCGGCCGTCGCTGATGGTGACCACACGGTCGGAAACGGAAAGCATTTTGTGATCATGGGTGGCGGAAATGATGGTTACGCCACGGTCGCGGCTCAGCTTGCTGAGCATGTCGATGATGTCAGAACCGGTCTTGCTGTCGAGGTTACCGGTGGGCTCATCAGCAAGGATGATGGCCGGGTCGTTGGCGAAGCTGCGAGCAATGGCGACGCGTTGCTGTTGGCCGCCGGAGAGCTGTTCAGGACGATTATGGAGACGGCCCTGAAGCCCCACGGCCAAGAGAAGTTCCTCGGCCTTTTTGGCTGCTTTATCCATGGGCATGCCGCCAAGCCACATGGGCATGGCGACGTTTTCCATGGCTGTGAAGACTGGGATGAGGTTGTAGGACTGGAAGATGTAACCGACACATTTGTTGCGAAGGCGGGCCTGCAGTTCGCGGGAGAGGGTTTTCATCTGGACACCCTGGACCCAGACTTGGCCTTCGGTGGGCATATCCAGCCCGCCGACCATGTTGAAGAGCGTGCTTTTGCCTGAGCCGGAGGGGCCAACGATGGAGAGGTATTCACCCGCGTAAATATCGAGGTCGATGCCGTTTAAGGCGCGCACAACGTGACCGCCTGCGCGATATTCACGGGTGACGCCTTTGACGGACACGATGACCCGCTTGCCCTGAGCGTAGTCCCGGTGCGACTCGGGGGGCACAAAGGGGACGTAATTGTCGCCTTTTTTCTGATTTTCAACCTTGGATTCAGTTACCACCAGGGGACTCCGAGCTGCCATGAGAATGCATTGACGCAACTTGGACGCAACAAACGCGGCGCGGTTCACGGGCCGTTGACAGAAGCCGTGCAATATACAGAGATTTAGCAATCATGCCAAAAGGCTGGACTGGAAGGTGAATGAGGATGGGTACGTGCATAAATGACATAACAATGTGACGCACGTCAGGAGTGTTGGTTCCCGAGACTCTATTCAAATAATGGAGATGACCCTTTAAATATTTGCCGCCGCGGGAACGGACGAGAACTTGAGTGCTCGACAGATACCGGGGGCTGACCTTAATAGATACGCTTGAAACGAGTTGAAAAGTAGAAGGGATCTCAGCCTTGTCAATGGGCGGCAAAAACCCTACCCTTCCCGGACTGACATTTCGCACCTCACGGAGCACGCCTTCATGTCCCGATACAACGCGATTCACCGCTCCTTGTTTCTGGTTGCATCCTCTGCGCTGATTGCCACGCATGCAATGGCGCAAACGCCCAAGCCCGGCGCGCCAAAGCCCTCGCCGATCCCGACGATCCCCAGCGCGCCACAGGCACCGAAGTTTGACCTGCCCACACCGGCAACACCGCCTCCCGGCCAGGCGGAAACAGCAAGCATGGCGCGAGAAATGCTGGTGATGTCGCAGGAGCCGGTGCAACTCTTCGATTTTGACGAGATCCGAAACACTCCGCTGGACGCCAAGACCCTCAAGACAGAAGAGAAAGACGGAGTGATCGTTGAGCATCTTCAATTCACCTCACGCACCGTCAACGGCAAGCCAGAGGTGATGCAAGGCCTGATGGCTTATCCCAAAGGCGCCAAGAAACTGCCCGCTGTATTCTGGAGCCAGAGCGGCATGGCGCCAGCAGGTGAGTATTTCCCCATCCTGTTTGCGAAGAAGGGTTATGTATGCCTGAACATCACCCTCGACCACAAACTGCGAAACTCCTGGGCTGCCTTTGACACATTCATGCCCAATGATGCAAATCTGACGCTGCTTGCCCGCGACCAGATGCGCGGGATCACGTTGCTGACGCAGCGCCCCGAAGTGGATCCCAACGTCATCGGCGTGGGCGGCGCTTCATACGGCGGCTTTTTCGCCAATGTACTGGCGGCCAATGATCCACGCGTCAAAGCCGGCTTCTCCTATTTCGCGGGAGCGAACCATTCACTGGGCACCAACCTGCCGCAATTCACGGCATTGAAAACGCGGGAAGACATAGAAATCTGGAACTCAACCATCGACCCAGCCGCGAAGCTCTCAAAGCTGAAGATTCCCTTCCTGTGGGCGGTGGCGTTTGACGACCACTGGTTCCACTTCCCGGCGGCGACGCGGGCATATGCGGATTCTCCGGCGGGGGCGGAAAAACGGCTGATCGTGGCGGGAAACTGGAAGCATGGGTTTTCCGAGCCGATCGATAACCAGCTCAACAACTTCCTGGATACTGCACTGACCAAGACCGCGCCCCCCTACCTTGATCCGGGTACGCTCACGGTGAAAGCCAATGCCGAAGGCCGGCTGGCGGTTTCGTTCACCGTGGCAGGATCCCGGCCCATTAAACGGGCCGAGATTCTGGTGAGCCCGGGCAAAGCGATCAACTGGATCGGCTGGTCGTTGCGTGCGAGCACAAATGTGCCAGCCGCCGTGTCGGGAGCCAATGTCACCGCAACAGTGCCGATTCCCTCGTTTGGCACGCAGTATGTGCTGGTGGGACAGGTATACGACGACCAGGGCAACATGACTTCCACGGCACCGGTGATATTCACCTTTCCCCTGCCGGACCGTTCCAAGAAAGCACCGGACCCGACTTGGACATTCAATACCTTCGCGATTGATGATTTCAGCGCCCAATCCGTCGAGTTTTTCACGCGGCTGGGGTACACGGTGCCGGGTGTGAGCGATGCTGCTGTCAAGGCAGGGGAGACCCCCAGCCTGCGATTTGATAAGGGCGGCGCACATGTGATGCCGCCGCTCTATAACGTCCCGGGCGCGTCACACACCCTTTCTCTTTGGCTCAAGTCCGAAAAACCGCAGATGGTGGAGGTGGTGATGCGTCCATTGCCGCCGCAAAACTGGCAGTCAGAAGGCGTGCGGAGCCAGATTCTGGACCGCGAACTGGTGAAGAAGTACAACCCCAAGCCTGCTGAAATCGTGTTCAAGGCCGAGACGACGGCAGACTTCAAGGAATTCGTCTTTAAGGTGCCGGGGGACAACTGGCCTGTTGAGGGCTATGAACTGGTCCTGAGAACACCGGAGAAGACGGGCGAAAAGTATTGGCTGGACAAAGTGAAGTTCCAACCAGTGTGGGAGTGAGTCAGGGTTGTGAATCAGACGGAGGCTCTGGCCGTTTTCGCAGGTAGAGCCACCCCCCGACCGCGACGGCCCAGGCAGCGAGGCCCAGGAGGGCCAGAGTGCCGACAACACCCGACATGCCGAGGGATTGAAGGATGTGGGTGGTGAGACCGCCAGCGCCTTTGCCTGCGCGGTAGCCCAGGCCGTCAATCCATTCTTTGGCGCGGTAACGCGCATCAAACGGAAGCGGGATGTAGAGGACTTCCTTGGCGGCTTTAAAGAGGGAATAGTCGACGGTTTTAAAGAACATATAAGCTGCGGCAATGGACATGAATCCGGGGTTGGCAAGGCTGAAAAGAAACAGGGCCAGATTGGTGAGGGGGATGGCGATGTGTATCAAGCCGACAGGCATAAGACGCATAAGAATCGGTACGGCAAATAGTTGAAGCAATGCGGCCGCGGCATTAAGCCAACCAAAAAAAGACATGGAAGCCTGGTTTTGGGCTTTGGTGTCGGGGTAAGTCAAGTCCAGCCCATGCTGGAGTGAGACTTCAAGCATGGCTGCGTACCACTGGGTGGCTCCAACGACGATGAGCAGGACGATCAGGATCGGATGGGTGAGGAATTCTGAAATTCCCAAGGGGATTTTTTTTCGTCCGTTGTCCTGGATCGGGTCTGCCGGCTGAGGCACACCACTCATTTTGAAAGCCAGATCGAAAAAGAAAACAGTCGGAATTAGAGCGGCGACAGCCAGGAGCGGGAGTTGCCAGGTGGTGAATGCGGCCGTCAATGTGCCTGAAATCTGACCGACGAAGAAGGCGCCAAGCGAGGCGACCGCACATATCGGGCCATAAAGCTTAGCGGCTTCGTCGCGAGTGAGACGGCTGTTGAGAAACGACCAGAGTTGCTCCAGAAGCAAAACGATGTAGACCTCACGCACAAGGTAAAACGGGGCGGAAAGCCGCTTGAAACCCATCCCCACGCCAAGAACGCAAAACGAAATGGCCGCGCCCGCGGCGAGGCAGGAAACGAGCATGGTCCAGCGGGGCCCAAGGCGGGTGAGGACTGCGTTGTAGCCCCAGAGGGTGAGGGCGACGGCCAGGGGCCCCAAGGCCAGCACCCAGGGGATGTTCTGGCGTCCAAAAGTTTCCTTGAATAAGGTGTTTGAGGGGGTGCGGACACATTCATACCCCCCCACCACGAAGATGGCTCCCAGCGCCATAAACGCCGCCCCATACCAGGATGAACTGCGAACATTGGCAAACACGGGTGGACCACCTTGGGCCGGTTTACAGGGACGGACTAACAACTCAAACGCCGACAGTGTATTCTGGTACGGGTGGCAGCGCCCCTTAGCGGGGGCGTCATTTTCACTCGAATCCCAACTCTATCACTTCGGGCAACAACGCATGTTCAGGAAGCTCAGCGGTTTGCTTACCCTCCAGCGTAAGATCGTGGCCCTCGGCCTGATTGCGGCGCTTGTTCCGTCGGTGGTGCTGCTGGTGGTTGTGGGGCTGGGCCTGCGCACCACTTACACCAACATGGAGAAGGACCTGGCCAAGATGGCCAGGGCGGACGCGACCAAGGCGGCGTACAACGTGTGGCTGATGGTGAAAAACCAGGATGAGAACAGCCGCGCACAGGTGCAGATGCAGTTAAACGTGGCCAATTCGCTGCAAGCGAAGCTCGGCGAATGGTCTCTGGGTGAGCCGGTGACGTGGACTGCGACGAATCAATCCACATTGGCGACGATACAGGTGTCGGTGCCGAAGATGCTTCTGGGAGGAAAGTGGCTGGGACAGGTCAAAGATGCCACGAAACCCGTTGCGCTGGTGGATGAAGTGAAAGAGGTGGTGGGTGCGTACTGCACCATTTTCATTCGTATGAATGAACAGGGGGACATGCTGCGCGTGGCCACCAACGTTCCGGGGCTGGAAGGGCGTGCCATCGGCACATACATCCCGGCGGTGAACGCGGACGGCAAAGTGAATCCTGTAATCGCCAAGTTGAAGACGGGCGAGACGTTTATCGGTCGCGCGAAGGTGGTAAATGACTGGCACATGTCAGGGTATGAACCGCTCAAGGATGAGAAGGGGTATGTTTTCGGCGCGCTGTTTGTGGGGACGCCGTTCACGCAGATGGAATCTTTGCGGGAGAGCGTGCAGAGCACGGAAGTGGAATCGACGCCGCGCGTGTATGTGATGGGCACGGAGGGGGAGAGCAAGGGGAAATTATGGATCACGCCGCGCAATCAATCCGGCATCAACTCCTTGTGGGATGTTCGCGACACGGGTGGCAAGTATGTCATTCAGGAAATCATCGGACAGGTCCCCAACTTCACCCCGGGCAAGCCTGAGATCCGCGAGTTTGTCCTTCAGCCGGATACGCAGATTCCACGCGGATCGAGGTTTCAAGGATTGGTCGAACGGTTTGTGCAGTGGATTTTCGGGGATACCGGCGGGCAGACGCAGGATGACGGACGGCATATCGCCGCCGTGATTTACTACCCGCAATGGGATTGGGTTATTTTTGCGCAGGCCAAAGCGGTCGACTACATCAAGATCACTGACGTGGTCTCCATCGAGTTTCATCAAACCTACCGCATCGTGCTGGCATGGTGCATTTTTCTGTTTCTGCTGACATTCCTGGCCTCCATGTTCATCGGTAGGCGAATCAGCCGCCCCATCGAGCAGGCGACGCTTATCGCCAATCAGATTGCTTCCGGCAGGATCGGCAATGCCGTGCGCGAGTGCAAACAGATCGGCCTGACGGGCAAGGAACTAGGCAATATCCAAGTGCGTGACGCCAGTGAAGCGGCGCAATTGCTCATTGGATGGGACCTGGGACAGGACGCATCCACCGGTGATGAGGCGATCCGGCTGCGTGAAACGACCGGCCTGATGGCCTATGAACTGCACAACCTGATTTCGCGTGTGCTGGGGTCGGTGGAACAGCTTGCCCTCACATCCCAGAAACTGGCGCTGACCACCAGCCACCAGCGTGAAACGTCCGCCATGCTCTCAAGTTCGATCAAGGAGGTTAACTCCGCGGTCAAGCAGATTCAGTCCACCAGCCAGGGCGTGCTGGAGACCATTGGAGAACTCAATACGGTTTCATCGCAGGCGACAGGGTTGGCGAATGCCGGCCACGCGAGCCTGACGGGCATGGAATCCACCATGCGCGATGTGGATAAAGCGACGCTGAACGTGTCGTCGCGTCTTGCCGTGATCAGCCAGAAGACTGATGACATCAACCTGGTGGTGACCACCATTGGGAAAGTGGCGGAGCAGACCAACCTCCTGTCGGTGAACGCGGCGATCGAAGCAGAAAAAGCCGGGGAATACGGCATGGGGTTCCTCGTGGTTGCGCGTGAAATCAGGCGCATGGCCGACCAGACTGCATCGGCGACGGGAGAGATCGAACAAATTGTGCGGCAGGTGCAGTCGGCTGTGTCGGCAGGCGTGATGGAAATGGACCGTTTCACGGCACAGGTGAATCGCGGCGTGGGCGACATCCGCAAACTCTCAGGCCAACTGGCGCAGATTCTGGATGGCGTGCGCCAGATCACGCAACAGTTTGAAACCCTGACACAGGCCATTGAAAGCCAGAAGCGGGACGTCAACCGGATTGTCGAATCCATGGCGCAGCTTTCGCACACAAGCACGGCATCGGATGAATCGACTGAAGCACTGACGACCGCGTCTGCACGACTTTCGGATGCGACCAACCGTCTGCAAGCGGAAACCAGCCGGTTTGAAGTGGACCCGAAATTGGCTGGAGAATCCATGGACCTTCACAACAAGGCGGAAACCCCACAGCAGAGTTGACAAGCGCCCATCGATATTAAACAATATATCCGGATATACGGATGTAACGATTTACCAAGACACAAGCAGGCTGAGTCAACATGCATATTCAGGACATCTTCGCCAAGTCGAGCGCGACTTACTCTTTTGAGTTTTTCCCGCCTAAAACGCCCGAGTCATCAGAATTGTTGTACGAGGCGATCCGGGAACTGGAACCGCTTAAGCCGTCCTTCGTAAGCGTGACTTACGGCGCGGGCGGCACGACGCGTGAACTGACACATAATCTGGTGATGCGGATCAAGACGCAGTCGACGCTGGACCCGATTCCGCACTTGACATGCGTGTGCCATCAGGAGGATGAGGTCAAGCAGATTCTGGAGGCTTATGCGCAGGCGAATGTGTCCAACATCCTGGCGCTGGGGGGTGATCCGCCGCGCGAGAAGCTCAACTATGACCGCGCAAATGATGCCTTCAAGCACGCCGCGCAACTGGTGGCGTTCATCAAGAAATTCAACGATACGGGGCATCACCGCGACAAGCGTGGTTTTGGCATCGGCGTGGCGGGATTCCCCGAGGGGCACCCGGGCACGCCCAACCGTTTGCTCGAAATGGATTATCTGAAGGCAAAGGTCGATGCCGGAGCGGATTACATCTGCACACAGTTGTTTTTCGACAATCGGGATTTTTACGATTTCCGTGAGCGGTGCGACCTGGCGGGAATCAAAGTGCCGATCATTGCGGGAATCATGCCGATCACATCATCGACGGGCTTAAGGCGGATGGCGGAGTTATCAGCGGGTTCCCGCTTTCCCGCGGGGCTGCTGAAGGCGATTGCGCGTGCGGGAGATAACCAGAACCTGGTCAAGCGCGTGGGCGTGCACTGGGCGACGGAGCAATGCCGGGACTTGATCGACAACAAGGTGGCGGGCATTCACTTCTACACGCTCAACCGTTCGGACGCGACACGGCAGATTTACGAGAGCCTGGGCGTGGAAGACAGCCTGGGGCTCAATAAGAAGTAAATGCGCGAGGGGAAATCCTGAAGCACATGCGCCCGGGTTATCGCGGTACCGGTTTACCGGGGGGCTTCGCGTACGCAAATGTCATCATGAGATCGAGGCTCTTTTAAGGCCTTCATACTCACCTTGCCCTGAATGCTGGACACGCGACAACCCGATATCCCGACACCCCGAGGGCGCAGACCAGCGAAGCTCAGGCAAACCTCGCCCACGACACCCCTTCTCCTTCTGTGCTACATTGATTCCACCGCCCGGTTCGCCCGGCCCGACCCGGTGCAAGATCCTGCGACTACACAGCCGAGACAGTGAGCACAATCCGCAATGCCCGGTTCAATATTTCCTCTCCCGGTCGTCCTCCAAGAGGACGACCAAAAAGCATACGACGCCCTCAAGGCCCCTAAATCCATTGTCGTTCGCTACGGCTATCTGAAGATGGTGGGCGAGTTCCCCTACGACGGCGATGCCAAGCCTGGGTGCGGGTCCAAGCTCGTGGTGCGCACGCCGCGCGGCATTGAGCTGGGTGAGATGCTCACCACCACCTGCGGCAACGGCGGGTGCGGAAAAAACATCACGCGCAAGCAGATGCTGGAATACATCGACAACTCCGGCGGGCGCGACTACCCCTTCACCAACCAAGGGAAGGTCGTCCGCGTCGCCACCATTGATGACTTGAACGAGCAGAGCAAGCTCGACGCGGAAAAACCAACGATCATCAAAGCCGCCAAGCAGCACATCCTGGATTTAAACCTCCAGATGAAACTGGTGGATGTGGAGATCCTGCTGACCCGTGAGCGCATCCTTTTCCATTACACGAGCGAAGACTGGGTGGATTTCCGCGAACTGGTGCGCATCCTGGCAGGTGAGTTCCACTCGCGCATTGAGATGCATCAGGTAAGCGCGCGCGACGAGGCACGGATCGTTGCGGATTATGAGAAGTGCGGGCAGCACTGCTGCTGTAAGCAATTCCTGAAAGTGCTCAAACCAATCTCCATGCGCTCTGCGAAGGTGCAGAAGGCGACGCTGGACCCGACGAAGATTTCCGGCCGGTGTGGGCGGCTGATGTGCTGCCTGCGATATGAGGATGAGACCTACGAAGATCTGCGAAAGCGTTTGCCGCACCGCAAATCACGCGTGATCACGCCGGATGGGTTTGGCACGGTGATCGACAGCCAGATCCTGACGCAGCTTGCGCTGGTGGCGATGGATGATGGGTCGGGGACGGCGGCGTATCCGGTGGAAAATCTTCAGCCTTTGCCCAAAGATCAAGACCCAGGCGCGCCCGCCCCACGCGAGCCGTTTGTGCCGCGCGGCAAGGGCGGGCCAGGCGCCCCCCCTGCCGGCCCAGGCCCGGGTGGACCCGGCGAGCCGCAAAACCGGCAATCCGGCGGCCCGCAGGATCGCGGCCCAAGACCCGATCGTGGCCCAGACCGAAATCAAAACCGCGGCCCGGACCGCGATCAACCACGTCGGCCCATGCCTGGTGAACCGCTCAACGAGGATGAAATCGAATCCAAGGAAGGCCTTGCGCCGGACATGGATATGTCGGATCGTCCCCAGGAACGCTCTCAAGATCGTCCGCAAGGGCGGCCGCAAAACCGCGGGCAAGACCGTGGCCAAGATCGGGGACCGCGACCAGACCGTGGCAGCGACCGCAACCCGGATCGTGACCAACCACGCCGCCCGATGCCCGGCAACCCGCTGGGCGAAGGGGAAATCGAATCCAAGGAAGGCAATGGGCCAAGGATGGGTGACCACTCCCAGGAACGTCCTCAGGGACAAGGCCGGCCGCAAGGCCGCGGGCAAGAACGGGGCCAAGACCGTGGCCCAGACCGTGGCCCAGACCGAGGCCCGGATCGCAGTCAGGAGCAGGGTCAAAATCGTAGCCCGCAACGCAGCCAGCCTTCAGGCGAACCCAAGCCCTACAAGCCTTTCCGTTCATTGCGCAATCAGCCCCCCGCCGCTCCCGGCGCGGGCGGCAATGCGGATGGAATTGTGCCCGGTAATGTCAATGATGCAATGAATCGGCAAGATCCGGGCGACAACATCCCACAAGACCCGATGGACAACGAGCCTGATGACTCGGGGCCAGAAATCCCTGGTCAATCGGACGGTAATGGGCCTCAAAACCCGGGCCAGCCGGGCGGCGGACGCCGCAGGCGCAGACGTGGCCGCGGCGGGCGTGGTGGCGGTGGAGGCGGGCCGGGCGGACAGCCGGGACCGGATGCGCCTCAAGGGCCGCCGACGGCGTGATACCGGTATGAAAAAGTGGACGTGAATGCGAATGGCGCAAGCTGGTTTATCAACCTGCTCATGCTTTGGTTGCGCGCCTGGCCCGCCAGATGACAACTGCGCATGCGATCACCGCGACAAGGCAACCCAAAATCGCCTGGGTTCGCAACATGGCCGTGGCGGGTGCGATGAATTGGCCCTGAGGTTCAAGGACGCAGACTCGCCATGGTTTTTGCTTCATCCAGGCCTGACCAGCAACCCAGTCGGCACGACGTGATTCAGGGCCCGGAGCGGAAAACAGGATCGGCGCATCGGTGACAGTAGTCACGGTGCTCAGCCCGGGGATATCAAGTGATTCGATGGTTGGAATGCCGTAGCGCTGCTGGGGATCAAGCGCTGTGAGCCGTTCTGGAGTAAGGGGTACAAGGCTGTGAAACAGACGCGTGGCGTCAGGATGGGAGATGACGATGCCGTTTTCATCCACCACCATGGCGTAACCCTGGGCGCCCAGTTTGACCTCATTGGCCAGGTTCCACAGACACTGCGCGCCGATTTTGATTACCAGCACGCCGCACACAGCCGAACTCTGCCCCGAGTCGGCAGTTTGAATAGGCGTAGCGATGTAAACACCGGGAACCTTGGTGAACTTTCCGATCACCATGTCGGAGGCACTGGTTTCACCCTTGAGCGCACGGCGAAAATTCGGGCTGAAACCAACATCGCCCCCGGCGGCAGCCGTGTCCGTGGTTGCAATCACCTTCCCTTGCGTATCGACCACAAGAACAAGCAGGTATTCGGGATGGGTCGAGACGATGGACCGCAAGGTTTGCTGGACGCTCTCTTGAAGATCAGGCTTCGCGGATGCCGCGTTTTGGCAAAAGATGGCAAGATCGCGATTGCCTGAGGCGATTTGCTGGCTGTCGCGCATGGAATCCGCGAGGATCTGGTCCATGCGTGAGGTGGTGATCTCGGCCAGGATGTGAAGCTTACTGCTGGCGGTGCCAAGCATTTCACCCCGGATTTGATAGATGGAGATGCAGACCATGGTGATCAGCGGGATCAGCACGGCGAGCATGAGTTCAAAACCCATGCGGCGTTGAATGCGGTTGGCATCGGCGGTTTGCCTGGAGTTAAATGCCGCGCGCCGCGTCTCAAGCGTTTCGAGGCGGAGCGCAAGTTCAGCGGCACTGTTTAAACGTGCGGCAGGGTCGCCTTCGACACTGGCGCGGATGTCCTCGCAGATGAGTTTGTCGGGAATATCACGCTCCCAGCCGACAGCCATGGGGCGTTTGAAGTCCCCCACCACTACCTGAAAAAGCATGATCCCAAGGGCGTAGACGTCGCTGGCGGTGGTGGCCGGGTGCTGCATGAGTACTTCAGGTGCGATGAACATCTGCGTGCCTGCCGTGCTGTTCCTGCTGCCCGGCTGCGTGGCCTGGGTGAAACCCGACATGGTCATGTCGGGTTTCACGACTGCCTTGTCGGTGACGTCGCCGATACCGAAATCGGCGAGAATAGGCTGCACCTGCGCGACGCCTCCGGGCCCCCCGGGCAGATCACGCATGAGGATGTTGGCGGGTTTAATGTCTTTGTGAATGACCCCCACGGTGTGCGCCGCGCCAACCGCGCGTGCGATCTGGGCGATGATCTGAAGCCGCGTGACCATGGGGATGGCCGCCAAACCGCCTTCATGTCGCGCGGCCCAATCCTGAAAGTTGCCGCCGGGTATGAATTCGCTTTCCAGGAAATAGGGCGGTTTATCCAGACGGATATCGATGAGCTTGGCAATGTCCGTCCGTTCGCCGAGGGTCTCGTGCATCAATCGGAAAAGCGCGAGCTCGCGTTTGAAGGACCGGAGCTTTTCCAGGTCAAAGCAGAATTTAAGGACGCGCCTGGTGCCTGTCCTGGCGTTCTTGATGAGCCACACTTCACCAAAGCCGCCCTCACCGAGTTTGCGTTCGATAAGCCAGCCATGGCGTCCGGGGATTTCCAGATTAATGGCTGGAAGCCACTTTTTGAGCGCTTCCTCTTCGAGGTTCTGATACCAGCGGGCTTTCTCGGAATCGGGCGGACGGCGAAACGGCGAAATGCCGATCGCGCCGACTTCAAAAACTTCAAGCGCCTCGGTTTCGTTTCCTTTGAAGCGGACCAATCCGTGATATTTAAAATCGACTTCCGGCGGATCCGAGCCATCGGGAAGCGGCGGGTGATGGCGGACGAACTGGCGGGCGTCATCGCAGGCGTGACGCGTCAGCAGGGTCTGGCCACCGGTGCCCAGGCTCATCAAACGCGCGCAGGTGTCCGCAGCATGGCTTGCGACGATGACCTTGGAATCACCGGGCTCATCAATCAACAGCGATTGGCCGACATGGATGCCGATGCGCGTCTGCAACACCGGCCCGGTCCAGTTGTGGGTGCGGAGCTGATGATGAAAAAGCAAAGCAAAATCCACCGCATCGCTGACGCGGGGGAAAATCGCGATAAAGCCGTCGCCGGTGTAATTGTTTTCCTCGGCATTGGGAAACTGCTTTAACAGCGAGCGGAAAATGTCATTGTGGGGCTTGGCCACTTTCGTCACATAGTCACGGTCTCCCAATTCCACCTTTAAGGCGGAGGAGCCGACCAGATCCGTAAACAACAGGACAAGCAGTCGCGATTCGGTTGGCATGCGTCAAGAGACTCCTGGAAGACGGTAGACGATTGACGATCAGATAGGTGGTTGAGAAATGGGAACACAAATCATTGTTTGAGAACACGTTTATCGTACTTTAAATGCATAAACAACTTCATTGCCATTTACACCAAATTTTCAATTATCATCTATAACGTGATGAGAAAGTCTGTCGGGTTCCCAATCGTGCCCTTGAACGTTGAGTCGATTTTACTTCCCAGCCAACACATCTCAGGAGTTCTGGCGTGATCAAGGTGGCGGTTTTGGGTCTTGGCCCCATTGGTCAGGCGTGCGCTAAAGCCGTGTGCGCAGAGCCTGGTTTGCAGCTTGTCGGGCTGGCGGATTACACCGGCGAGATGGCCAACCAGACGATCAAGCAGATCGGCGGAGCCACGGCCGAGGGGTTTGAATTCACTGTGCGTGGCGAGGATCAGATCGTCATCACCAATGATCTGGCCAAAGCAAGCCAAGGGGCGGAATTGGTGATCATGACCAATACGCCCTCGATTGATGTGGCCATTCAGCGGCTGCAAAGCGTACTCCCAAATAAATGTGCGGTGATCAGCAACTGCGACGAGCTGGTTTATCCCCATTACCGCTTCAAGGAAAAGGCGCAGCAGATCGACGCCATGGCCAAAGAAGCGGGCCGACCTGTGCTGGGCGTGGGTGTGAATCCCGGTTTTTCTCTGGATTTTTTCCCACTGGTGCTCGCATCCATGGTGCGGCGCGCTTCACTGATTCGCTGCGTGCGGCGCATTGATGTCGGCCTGCGCAGGCAACCGCTGCAGGCACGTGTGGGGGTGACGCTTTCGCCGCAGCAGTTTGCCGAGCTGCGCGAGCAGAAAAAACTCTGGCGTCCTGCTCTGGAAGATTCCGTCGCGATGATCGGCGCAGGCATGGGCCTGGTCATTCAACCGGGCTCTATTCAACTGTCACTGGAGCCGGTCCTGGCCGAAAAATCATTTCAGACGCCGGTGGGCCTGGTTTCACCCGGATTTGTTTCTGGAATTAAAACGACGGCCAACTGGGAAAACGAGCATATCGCCATCGAACTGGAATTGGTGATGGCGGTGGGCGTTGAAAACCCGATGGACCGCGTGGAGATCCAGGGCCCGGTCACGATGGTCTGCAAAATTCCCGGGGGTATTCCGGGCGATTCAGGTTCAGTGGCGGCACTGCTCAACTATGGACGCTTGATGCCATCCGCGCAGGCGGGTCTGCGAACCATCCTGGACCTGCCTATTGCGGGTAGCCGATTCAGCGAAAAATGAAAAAGTCCTTAGCCTTCTATAAAGATCGATAATGATTAGATGATGGTTAAAGCAACCCATCTGAAAGTTCATTATGAGTTTTGTGTTAGTTTTTAAAAGATAAGTTTTAACCCTTGAATTAAACAGTATTAATGTCGATTTAGACAGGTTTACCCCACACTCTTATTCCTTTTGGTTCATCACATCGACGGGCTAGAATCCAAGCTCAGGGAATGCTGTTTCACCCTTTAGCCGGAGTCGCCCATGATCGCACAATTGAAATTTCGGTTTGGGCAAAAACCCGTCATCGCAGAACTCTCTGATGAGCTGAGCTGGCAGTGTGAAGAGAAGTCGGTGGAATCGTATCTCAACGGGTTGGAGCTGTTTCCGAAACAAAATTTCGAAGACATCAAAAAAGCGCCCAAGCTGCATGTCTATCGCGTGGCGTATCGTCTTGGCGCGCAGGTTGAGCATTGCGTCAGTTAATGCTTGAGCGCCACATTGGTATGACACAAAAAATGACTAATCCACACACTGCGTGCGGCTGCGTTGAAGTGCGTTGAAATCTCCGGTAACGTCTCGCCACGCCGGGCGTGATGAGCGCCGGTTTCTAAACACACACGAAAGGCGACGCGTCATGGTCAACATTGGTGTCATCGGTCTGGGCGGCATGGGGTTGGGTCAGGCCGATGCATTCGCGGCGGTCCCGGGCTGCAAGGTGTACGCAGGTGCGGATCCGTCTGAAAAGGCGCGCGAAGGGTTTGTGAAGAAGTTCGCCGGTGCGGTGGCTTATCCCGATTACAAGCAACTGATCAAAGACCCTAAGGTGGACGCCGTGGTCATCGTGATTCCCACCCTGCTGCACAAGGATGTGGCGATTGAAGTGATGAAGTCCGGTCGCCCGGTGCTGTCGGAAAAGCCGCTGGCCCGCACAGTGGCCGACTGCCACAAGATGATCGATGCCGCGGAGAAAACCAAGCAAGTGCTGATGGTGGCGCATTGCCGCCGCTTCGACACCGACTGGGGCACCTTCGGCAAAATCTACAAAACCGGTGAACTGGGCGACAAGATCCTCTGGCGCCATACCAACGCCTCCATGATCGCACTCTGGAATCCTTCCAAATGGTTCCTGGATGAAAAGCTCGGCGGCGGCCCCCTCATTGACGGCGCCATCCACAACTATGACTTTGGGAACTCCATCTTCGGCGACCCCGAATCCGTCATCGCCTCATCAATCAAGCTTTCCGACGACTGCACCGCAGTGGATACCGCCACAGCCGTCGTCCAGTACAAATCCGGCAGCCAGCTCATGGTCTCCTGGTCGTGGGTCATCTATAACCGATCCAACACCATGGACGCGCTTGGCTCCAAAGGCTCGCTCACCTGGGGCCCAGGCGAACTGGACAAACCTGAACTGGACAAGGAAAAGTTCGGCTATTACCTGGTGGCCAGCCCCGACCGCAAGAAGACCAAGCTGCACAAGTTCAAGCGGACCAATATGTACGTTACGCAGGCCAAGCACTTCATCGACTGCATCAAGAACGGCACCCCCTGCCTCTCTCCCGCCACCGAAGCCATCAAGGGTGTCGCCGTGGCGGAAGCGCTCTTCACCGCCGCCAAAAAGAATGGCGTCGCCAAAGTGAAGTGGTAAAACAGTAGCGGCCCACGAAAGATTTTTCGGGGAGGTTTGTCATGTATCCAGCTTTACGCACCCTGCTGCTTATGCCGCTGACGGTCTGTTTGGCCCTGCTGACGGGGTGCTGGAATGTCGATGTCATCACCGACCTGGCCGACCAGCGCGTGGTTCAGTTCGACTACACCGAAGAGGTGACATTCGAGTCCATCGCGGGGCCGGCCAAAATCACGCTGAACGGTGTCGAACAAGGGACAACTCCTGTCACCGTACGCGTGCCGTTCGGCACGGTCACAGCCAAGCAGCAGGGCGAATGCGTCATCATCGAGCCTTCCGATAACAAGCAATACTCCCCTTATGGGGAGTTTCATTTTGACTACATCGGAAATGGTTACACACCCAAAGCCAGGCGTGATAAAGCCTACTTGTTCATTGGCGTCATCGGCGAGACCCCCAAGCCGACACGCTGGACAGGGGCGGTCGTAATGCTCAGAAAGCCTTTGGTGACAGTTATCAGCGTTTATGAATCAGGGGGGACTGCCCACACGCGGCTGGAGCCCAAGCCGCCGGAAAAGACGTTTCAAAGCGCCTTTGCGCAAGCGGGATTTTTGAATGAAGAAGCACCGGAGAAAGCCGTGCTGGTGGTGGCACGACACGTGGTGTTGACGGGGCCTGAGGGTGAGGCGGCAAAAGGTACGCCGGCCACGCAGAAAACCGTCCCTATGGAAGGCACGGTTAAGCCGCTGATGGATTTGGATTAAGTGACGGGCTACTCGCGCAGATTGGCGAAGGGACGCTTGCCAAACGAGCCTTGAAACAGCGAAATCATCTGTGTTTCAACCTTCGACGGCGGGTCGACGGTGGTGGGTTTCCAGCAGATAATCAGGTCGGCATGATCTTCAAGCTGCCACACGCAACGGCCGCTGAAATGGCCCACCGGCTTGCCGGCGCCAAAGCGGATGAAATCATAGATACGGGTTTTTAAGGTGGCGGCACTGTCTGGCCCGCCGGCCTTGCCGATATAAAGCACAACCGAGTCGCTCACCCAGAGAATCTTGAGCAATTCCTCAGAAATCGTAGGATCTTTGCCTTTAAAGTGGCCGCCAACGCTTTCCTTGAGAAAAGTGGGCTTGCCCCCTTGAGGCCGGAGCACGGCGTAAACGCCGGGAAGCTTAGGCAAACCTTCGCATTTGGTGGCCTGAAGCTGAGACACGGGATAAAAACCTTGAAATCCAGCGGTTTTCATATCCTGGGCAGTCGCCATTTTCATCGCTGGACTCTTTTCTGTTTTCAGACTTTGTAAGGCAATATGCCATTGTAACGCCAGATAACCTCCCCCGCTTTCAGGGCGGTCGGGAGATTGGATTGCGGCTCAATGGGCGTTGCCTTTTTTAGAGGCTCGGTCGCTGTGCGTGGAATGAAGCCGTCGATTCCAGCATGCGGGCGATGCGAAGGAGTTTGAGATCCTCAAAGGCGGGGCCGAGGAGTTGGAGGCCGATGGGGAGCTTTTTGCCGTCGACCGTGGCAAAGCCGTACGGGAGGCTAATTCCGGGGATGCCTGCGAGGTTTGCATTGACGGTGTAAACGTCCTGCATGTACATCTCGAGTGGGTTGTCGGTTTTCGCGCCGAACTTGAAGGCCGGGCCGGTCGTGGTCGGGCAGAGGATGGCGTCGCAAGTGGTAAAGGCGGTGTCGAAGTCGCCCTTGATCAAGCGGCGGACTTTGAGTGCGTGGAGATAAAACTTGTCGCCGTAGCCAGCGGAGAGAGCATAGGTGCCCAGCATGATTCGACGCTTGACTTCAGGGCCAAAGCCCTCGGCGCGGCTCATGGAGTAGACATCCAGGAGGTCTTTGGCTTTGTCGGAGCGGTGGCCGTAACGAATGCCATCGAAGCGTGCAAGGTTGGAGGAGGCTTCGGCGGTGGCCACGATGTAGTAGGTGGGAATGCCGTATTCGGTGTGGGGAAGATCAACTTCAACGACGGTGGCGCCCTGCGCCTTCAAGGCGTCAATGGCGGCATTGATGGCGTCCTTTACGGAAGCGTCGTTGGCATCGGAGAGATATTGCTTGGCGATGCCGATGCGCAGGCCCTTCACCGGATGGCTGAGTTGGCCGGTGTAATCGGGAACGGCGACCTTGGCGGAGGTGGAGTCGAGCGGATCATGCCCGGACATCACTTGCATAAGGAGCGCGGCATCTTCGACGGTGTGCGCGAAAGGACCGATCTGATCAAGACTGGAGGCGAAGGCGACCAAGCCATAGCGGGAGACGAGGCCATAAGAGGGCTTGTAGCCGACGATGCCGGTGAGGGCGGCGGGTTGGCGGATGGAGCCACCGGTATCTGAGCCGAGCGAGCCAAAGCAGAGGTCGGCGGCCATGGCGCTGGAGGCGCCGCCGGAGGAGCCGCCGGGGACGCGGTCGGTGTCCCAGGGGTTTCTGGATGGGCCGCGCGAGGAGTTTTCGGTGCTGGAGCCCATGGCGAATTCGTCGAGGTTGGTTTTACCCAGGACGATGGCGCCGGCAGCTTCCAGGCGGGCAACAGCGGTGGCGTTGTAAGGCGCTTTGAAATTGGCCAGGATCTTGGAGGAGCAGGTAGTGTGCCCGTAATCGGTGCACATGTTGTCCTTGATGGCGATGGGAACGCCTGCCAGCGGGCCGGAAACCTTGCCGGAATCGACCTCGGCGGCGCGGGCCAATGCGCGCTCGGCATAGGTTTCGTTGTAGGCGTTTAAGCGGGGATTAAGACGCTCGATGCGCTCAAGGCAGACCTTCACGGCCTGGGCAGCAGTGATCTTTTTGGAAGCGATGGAATCGCGCAGAGAGACGAGGGTGGTTTCGGTGAGGTTCATGTGATTTTGCGGAAAGTTAAAAGGGATAAGAAAAAAGGATCCGTCGAAGGAAGGTTCCAGAAAGAGGCTGAGTGGGTGGTTCCAAGGCTTTATTTATCCCCTGTACCTTATCCCTTTTGCCTTTCTTTCAGGCTCCGCCGCCGTCGTCGATGACTTTGGGCACTTTGAAGAACGGCGGGTGCTTGTCGGGGGCGTTGGCCATGGCGACTTCATTGGTGAACGGAACGGTTTCCTTGTCTTCACGCAGGGCATTGGTCATTTCCATGGCGTGAGCCATCGGCTCTACGTTGTCGACGTTAAGTTCCTGGAGCTTGGAAACATAGTCCAATACGGCAGAGAGCTTTTCGCTCATGGCGTGGACTTCCTGGTCTGTCAGCTTCAGGCGGCTGAGCTTGGCGACGTGGCGGACTTGTTCTTCAGTAAGCTTCTGTGTCATGACGGCTCCGGGCGTGAAAAAGAGCGCGTATACTAGCACATTCCGCTGCACCAAAGCGGAATGACACCCCCCTACCTGAGACAAAAAATGCCAGACACAAGCCTGCTGGAATGCTTCGACAACCCCTCCCCCAAACGCGACTTTGTGATCGAGCACATCTCCGAGGAATTCACCAGCGTCTGCCCCAAGACCGGGCATCCCGACTTTGGGCACGTGATCCTGCGTTATGTGCCGGGCAAGGTGTGTGTGGAGCTTAAAAGCTTGAAGCTCTACTACCAGAGCTTCCGCAATGAAGGCATCTTTTTTGAAGCCGTCACCAATAAAATCGCCGACGACCTGGCCAAGGCGATGAAGCCCAAGTGGATGATTCTGACGACCGACTGGAAAGGCCGTGGCGGCATCAAGACAGTCATCAGCGTAGAGATCGGAAAAGTGCCGGATTGGGAACGTGTACGGCGGTAAAAGCCACCAAAACCTTGCAATCTCCGCATAGTATGCGGAGACTAAGGCCTTTATTCTCCGCATACCCTGCGGAGAATAACATCATTGGCACTCTCTACGTAGGACGGGAAAGTGCATTGGCCAATTGAACACTTTAATGTGACCATACTTACAACAACTTCTTCAGCTTCGGCGCCAGTACCTCCGCCATGCGGATGAAGCCCAAATCAGTCGCATGTCCGCCGTCGACAGTGGCCTCGCCATCGTGGCCGTAGAAATCATGGCCAGGAATGTAGTGGAGATTTGGAATGCCTTCCGCGATCAGGGCGTTAAATGCGGCTTCGTTGGCGGCATTGCTGGTTTCATAACGCGCCATGCCGCCTTGGCTCACAAAACGCGACGGCGAAGGGATATGCCCCAGCAGCACGATCGGCACATCCGGACGCGCCTTGCGCAATAGCCGCACCGCCGGCCCGGTTCGCTCTGTGATCAGGTCCGCAACCATGTTGCCCAGGCAATCCAGAACATACATGCACGGATCCAGTTCGCTCAGAAGCTGCGCCATTTCAATCTCCATCTTGCCATTGCCGGAAAATCCAAGGTTGATCGCCGGTCGGTCGAGCCAGCGGTTGAGGATGGCCGGATAAGCCATCCCCGGGCGTGAAGCGCAGCCCCCCTGCGTGACGGATGTGCCGTAGAAAACGATCGGCTTGGCATGCGTCGCGGGGCGTGAGGGTGCCGGCCGTAACACCACCGACGGCGGCAGCCCGATATGCACGGATTCGACCGCGTTGTAGAGCGGCAGAAAGAGCATGTATTCACGCTCCTCCACCGGCATGTCCTTGGTCAGCGCCATGGAATTGGTCACCGCCGCCGGGCGGCCATTGGCCACATGACGCCAATGCGAGCCGTCACTGCCCACCGGGCGCGCGTAGAGGTCCAGCCCGCTCACGCCCGTGGCCGGCATGTGGGCCATGGCCAGGTTTTCAATGCCTGAGCGAAGCGTCCAGCGGGCGCTGACGGTCGCTGTCGTAGCCACAAAACGCACGGCCAGTCCGGTCGAATGCTGACCGAACCACCACACGGGAGTTGTGACCATCCCTTTGGCGCGTTCGGGCAACCGGTCATAAAGCCCCCGCACATCCGCCCAACCCTGATTCTCGATTCCCAAGTCCTTCACGTCGTACCACACAGTGTCGTCCGTGGTTTCCAAAGCGGCGAAATTGCGGTCGACCTGCTCGATGGATTTGGGTTGAGACATATTGGCTCTTGTCAGATAAAGGGTGAAGTTTGATCAACGATGTTAGTTATGCAACGGCAAATTGGAAATCTCAGACGGAGAAACCCAAAGAGCGTAAGCCCCCAATTGACGCGCGAGGCGAGGTCGGGCACAATCCCGATCCGGCGCGGCATGCGCTCGGCATAGCGCTCTTAGCTCAATTGGATAGAGCTTCCGACTTCGGATCGGATGGTTACAGGTTCGACTCCTGTAGAGCGCGTTTACTTTTCTAAAAAGTGCGACCACCAGGGTGTAATACTCCAGGTCATTATCCCATTCCAACACTTCATGGCTGAATCGACGATCCGAGTCCGATCGGCTCGCGCACCGGCAGGCGATGCATGCCGTCCGAAGGGGTTATCAACGGGGCAAGCGCCGGCAGCCACGCGACATTGGCGTCGGGTGTGAACTGAGGCGAATTCAACTCCACGCCATTGATCGTCGGCAAACGCGACGCCAGCAAAGCCGAGTGGATGAGGGAGAGGCCCGGGCTCGTCAGGTCCTGCATCGTAAGCAGCATTTTGTTCTCAACCGCCCACGCCGCCGCAACCAGCGCAAAGCTATGGCCTTTACACGCCTTGAGGGCCAACCCGGACCAGTGCTGCCGTTTTGCCTCCGCCAGCAACTCCAACCCGGTCAGCCCTTCGTCGAGAAAAACCGGCCGCATGGCGCTCACCCGTGACCAATCCTGCGGGTGACGGAGAATATCCCGTGAGGTGGGTTGTTCGAGATACTCCAGCGCATCAAATGCCGGTCGGCAATCGCGCTTGATGCGCAAAAGAAAATCCTCCACCGACTGCGCATCCGGGTCCGCCTCGTTGGAGTCGACACACAGCCGCGGCCTGGCGACATCCGCCGTGCGCAGCGCATTGAATACGGCAATCACACGGTCGGCATCGCCAGCGCCCTGGCCCAGAGTCTTGAGCTTAAAACACCGGTAGCCACGCGGGCCGATCCACGCAAGCAGCGACCCCGGGAGTTCATCGTTCTTACCGACCACCAGCCATGCATCCAGCGCCGTGCGGCGCGTGGCAAGCAATGCGCGTTTGATGGCGTGCTGCGTGGAGCCGTCGGCAAAAAGACCATCGCTCTCAGGGCATCCAAAGGACTCGTCATAGAAGCCAAACGCGGAAATGCCCAGGGCATGTCCTGTCGCGTCGTGGATGGCCGCGTCGAAAGGGCTCAGGGCCATGGCGGCGGCCAGGGTCGGGATGACGGGTGTCTGGCCGCCGGCAGCGCTGCAGACATGGTCGTGCAGTCTTAAGCCCAGCGTCAGCGGGTGGGCCACGACGCCGCCCGCCATTGCAAAAAGATCGCGAGCAATGTCCTCACAAAAGCACCGTAACGCGGCATCTTTAGCGTCATGCGACAAAGACGGATCGGGCCACGCCCAGAGGTCGGAGAGATAAACCGTGCCACGACCAATCGCCTGCGCTCCCCCCACCTCCACCCGCACGGAGGCGGTCGCCTGGGTGATCGCATGAATGGTTCCTGAGCTTAACTGCAGCGGAGTGACAAACCGCTGGCGCATAAATTCAACTGCGGCATCGAGAATACGGACGGTAATAGGCATTGCTGAGAATTCCTGATGAATACGGCGACGAAATCAACGCATCACGGCTTTGCCACGTCCCCATACAGCTCGGGGCGGCGGGTCTGGGCGATCACGTCACGCATCGTGGGATAGCGTTCCTTCATTTTTCCGTCGTACCACAAGGGGTACTGCTCATCGATATCCATACGCGCCACCGCAACGCCGGGAAAGTGACCCGTATCCGCGCGCGTGCGCCCCATCGGGTCGACGATCCGGCTGCGTCCGTAGCACCTTCCCACCAGGTAGGGAAGCTGGATGTGATGCGAGGGGACCATCCAGACGGACTGGTCCACGGCGCGCGTATTGACGATTGATTCGATGATGTCGCCCGTGTAATCAATCGCGCCCGAAGGCCAGAAGATCACCTCCGCGCCCTTGAGGGCCATCGCCCGGTAAAGCTCCGGGTAGTGCAGGTCCATGCAGATGGTGATGCCGATGGTGCCAAAGTCGGTCTTGAAAACAGGCACTTCGTTGCCGGGAATGTACTTTTCCCCCTCTCCGTGGAACGGGAGGCACAGATGTGTCTTGCGGTAGATGCCCGCGATCTGCCCCTGCCGGTCAATAAGCACCGCGGACATGTAATGTTTGGGTCCATCGGTCTTTTCCACCAGGGGCAGAATCACATACATCCGGTGCTTCCTGGCCAGGGCAGCAAATCGCTCGGTGGCTGGACCGGGGACAGATTCGGGAACCGGCTCGCGCTTGACGAAGTCCGAGCCGCAGTTCTCCGGAAGACAAACGATGTCGGCCTTCTGCTCACCGGCTTCGTCAACCAGGCGCAGGCATTGCTCAACCTCACTCTGCTGGAAATAGTGTTCGACGGAACAGCTTGCGATTGTGACTTTGCGGGACATCGGTTTTCCTCATCGGAACATGTGCGTGGCGGCCGCTTGCTCCGGTCATATCAGAAAAAAGTGCTGCCTGACGGCGAAGCCGAGTCAATATCCGGGCATTTTTTTTGCAAATACACGGGTAAGCCGTGCGCCATTATCGAACAAGTTCGATTTTATGGGCAGCTACGCCGCAATGCAACCGCATGTTGAACGATGCAGACACTTAGGGTAATTCTATGGCCACCACGCGCCTGTCCCTTAAGATCAAATAAAGCCGTAGGCCTGACGCTTGCAGGGCGCGTTAAACCCTTATAATCGACCCACACACCCTTGGAGAAACTGCCTATGACTCGCTCTTACTTCGCCGCCGCTGGTCTTTTGGTCGCTCTCGGCATGAGCTTTCTTTCCGGTTGCGCCAAGCCTGAAGGCAGCTATGCCGCCCAGGACCTGACCGGCCAGTGGACAGGTGACTCTCAGGGCGTGCACACCATGATCGGTTACGCGCAAAGCACCCGTACCCTGACCGTGACAGACCAGGAAGGCAACCAGTTCCGCGGGACGCTCTACTACAAGACTCTCGCCTCCGCCCAACTCCGCGAAGGGACCGAGAAAATCTACGGCTCCATCAACCCCGTCGACGGCAAAATCACCATCATCACCGATGAAGACCATGGCGTCCTGACCGGCGTCTTCGCCGACAAAAACACCCTTAACCTCACCTACACCGACCCGGGCCCGGGCGGCATCGTGGGCAATATCACCCTCACCCGCGTCTCGCAGTAAAGCTCGACTTTTCAGAGTATCTTTAACGCCACCGGCAGCACGCTGCCGGTGGCGTTTCGCGTCAATACCCCCTGCCACTTGAGTGAGATGATTCATGTCCAGCCCAAACCCAGCAAGCCCCACCCCCACCGGCAAAAACATCGAAATCAACCACCCGGATAAAACCGCATTCACAGGCCCCTACTCCCCGGGCGTAATCCGCGACGGATGGCTGTATATCTCCAGCCAGGGGCCAGTGGACATGAAAACAGGCCAACCCACCCGCGGCACCATCGAAGACGAAACCCGCGTCGTCCTCGATCACCTGGACAAAATCCTGAAAGCCGCCGGATGCGGTCCCGCGGATGTCGTCAAATGCACCCTGGTTCTGAGGGATATCGAGGATTTCGACCGCGTAAATGCTGAATACGCCAAGTATTTCGTCGGCACCCGCCCGGCGCGCACCACCTTCCAGGGCGTGCTGTGGAAGGGCATCGGCTTATGCATCGACTGCGTTGCCAAGGTGCCGGATAAGGCCTAAAGTGTTGGACCTATGACCACAGACACAGCGCGCGCGAATGTGCCCGACACCCTTGGCCGGTTTGGAAAGTTCGGCGGGGTTTATATCCCCGAAACCCTCCAGGCGGCTGTCAACAAGCTTTCCGAGGCGTATGACAGCGCCCGCAAAGACCCCGCTTTCGCCAGGGAACTCACCCGCCTTTTGACCGACTTTGTCGGCCGCCCCAGCCCGCTTTACCTTGCGCAGCGGCTCACAAAGATGTGCGGCGGCGCGCAAATCTACTTGAAGCGCGAAGACCTCAACCACACCGGCGCCCACAAGATCAATAACTCCCTGGGCCAGGCCCTGCTCTGCATGCGAATGGGTAAAAAACGCATCATTGCCGAAACCGGTGCAGGCCAGCACGGCGTGGCCACCGCCACCGCCGCCGCCGTCTTCGGCCTCGAATGCGACGTCTACATGGGCATTGAAGACATCCGCCGCCAGAAACCCAACGTCCTGCGCATGCAGACGCTGGGCACCCGCGTCGTACCGGTTGAATCCGGCTCCAAAACCCTCAAAGACGCCACCAATGCCGCCATGCGCGACTGGATGGAGACCAGCGACCATACCCACTACATCATCGGCTCGGTGGTGGGCCCCCACCCCTTTCCCATGATGGTGCGCGATTTCCAATCCATCATCGGCAAGGAAACCCGTGAGCAATCGCTGGCTAAGTTCGGAAAGCTGCCTGACGCCGTCGTGGCTTGTGTCGGCGGCGGGTCCAACGCGGCGGGGATCTTCTATCCCTTTGTCGAAGACACCCAAGTCAAGCTCTACGGCGTGGAAGCCGGCGGCCGCTCCAACCAGGACGGCGAACACGCTGCCTCCATCACCCTTGGCAAGCCCGGCGTGCTGCACGGCTCCCTGAGCTATGTCCTCCAGGACCCCGACGGCCAGACCGCCGTGGTCCACTCCATCTCCGCCGGTCTAGACTATCCCGGCATCGGCCCTGAACATGCCTACTGGCACGACGCCAAGCGCGTTACCTACGCCTCGATTACCGATAACCAGGCCCTGGATGCCTTTGTTACTTTGACCCGCAACGAAGGCATCATCCCGGCTTTGGAATCCAGCCATGCCATTGCGTACGCGCTGGAGCTCGCCAAGAAGATGAAGCCCGACCAGAACCTGGTGGTGAACCTCTCTGGCCGCGGCGACAAAGACCTCGACGAAGCGATCCGCCTGCTTGAAGCACGAAAAAACGCCTGAAAACGATGTCCTTCTCCGTTCAATCGCATGCAACTTGGCACTATGGTGCCGGTGGTATCGCCATGATTTCCACCTCAGGCGTAATCTGGGCCCTCGGGTAAAGCAATGCATGCTCCGCCTGAAACCAGGGGGAATCCATCACCCAGTACATGTCATTAATGCTGGCCTGGTCGACAACAATGAAATCAATGCCAGCTTCCTTGAGTGCGCGGCGTGCATCTGCAGGGGAGAAGGAAGGATCCATCAGAAAGCCCAAACCCGGGGCCCAAATGGGAATCACTTTGATCGGGAAACCAGCGATGGCGCGTTGAAAATAAATATCGCTGCTGAGTACGACTTTGGATTTGAACCGCTCAGGGTTGCTCTCGATGAATTGACTGATGAAGACCGACCGTGAGGTTACACGATCACCCCGGGCTCTGAGGGCAAGCTCAGTGCGCCACTGCGCCAGTGGCACCCATGCGTAATCGGGTCTTATTGCAAGCGTTAATAGTGAATGAAGCGCCAAAAGAACCATGAGTGGAATCAGCCACAAGGCGCGACGTCTTCGAAAATATGCGCCTGAAGCCAATGCTGCAATGACAGCCAACACCGCGGCAGCGGGAGCAATGACACGGTAGGGATAATAAAGATTTCCACCGGTCCCGAAATAACCCCAGACCGTTAAGCCTGCTATCAACAGCGAAAACCCAGCCAGGACCAGGCGCTGCTTTTTCCAAATCATAAGGCAAACAGCCCCAGCAAGCGCGGGAAGCGACTGCGCAAGGCAAACCAATGCCTCGTATGACCCAAGCCGAACGGCCAGTTGCATCTTGTTAAGTTTCGACAATGTCTGCATCAAATGAACGAACCTCGGCGGAGATTGAGGCCACAGGCCCATGAAACCCAGGGTATAGAAAGGATTGCCGGTAAGCGCCCAGACAAATAAAAGCCATGGCGCAATGCACGCGAAGCTGACGCCAATCATGGCAACGCGAGCAGACCAGGGAACACGCCAGCCGACACCGAGGAATCCGAAAAACAAATAGGCCAGGCCGTATTCGCGGGTAAGCGCGGCCGCGGCTGCGGCCAACCCGATAACGAGGCAGCCCGCCCCAGGTTTCTCATGCAAAAGCCTAATTCGCACCACCTGCGTGAGAATGATCAATGCACTGAGGCTCAGGAAACCTATTTCCTGGCCAATGAGAATGTTGGTCGTCACAACCCCGGTTGCGGCAACAAGAAAAACCGCGAGAAATGAAAGGTCAACGCCCGCGCGCAAGGCGCGAGCCAGTTGCCATGCCGCGTAAAGCGTCATGAGGTATTGGAGGATGACCACAGGGAGGCAATACGTGATGTCAACGCGTCCGATCAAAGCGTAAGCCCACCAGTAGCCGGAAGAAACCATGAAGCCGATCGAATCCGGAAAGGCGTAGAGAGTGAAATCGTGTGCGGTGACCGGGGGATAGAAGTTGAAGTTTCCCTGTTGGATTCCCCTGCTGGCAAGGTACTCCCAGCGAATCGGCACATCAAAGCCGGTAAGCCGGAGCATGAATATTTTCGCTGCAAAGCCGATGATGATGATCAGTATTCCTGATGCACCCACAAGGGCAACAGGGCTGAGTCTCAGCACCCGCAGGATGCGAAAAAAACGCAACTTAAAGTCAACAAAACTAGGCTTTTGAAACACAAAGGACTGCGTAAGCCAAAGCCCCGCGCCCCCTAGCAGAGTGGCGCAACCCATCACGCAGGCAACTCCCCACAAGGTGGCGTTCCAACGAAGGATGGTTGCGAATGTAAGAATCAGTGCCAGCAAAAGATTGGAAAGAAGAAAAGCCAGAGGAAGTTCGACACGTTTCAAAAGCAGACGCGAAAAGACCATGCCTGGCAGAAAATGGCCCAGCACAACCCCAACGAAAAAAAACATAAAAACGACTTTCGCAAATTGATAGTAATGGTCATGGGACCATCTGGATTTTACCATTGCCAACACAACAGAGAAATTGAGCTTTCTTTTTTACCCGGTGGGGGTAAAACTAGTGGGCCGTGTTCCATGTCTTGAATAAAAGGCACTGCATCCCGCTCAACGCCATTGACTTCCGCATCAGTCTTGTTCTCTTCCAGAAAAATAATTTCCGGGGGTGTGTAAGGAATTTTTTCCCGGTCCGACCAACAGGGCGACACAACCGCACTCAAGCGGATGAAATGGTTCCGCACTAAATCAATAACCCTGACAAAGGAGGCCTCGAAAAGCAGCGCGTCATTGTCCGAGTTCAAAAGCATCAAACGTGTGTAACGTAGTCTCCCTATTTTCAACAAACGATCTACTTTCACAGGAAAAAATATGAACACTTCCAAGACCACTTCGATGATTCTCGCCGCCGCTGTCGCCGGTCTGATGACGGGTGCAACCGCCCCCGGCGCATTCGCCTCTGACTCCGGCTCCGCCAAGGCAACCGTCGGCGGCGCTTCCGCTGGCAAGATCACGCTTGGCGAAAAGGCCGGCTGCAGCGGTAAGGACGGCTGCGGCGGCAAGAAGTCCGACAAAGCCAACTGCAAAGGCCACAACGACTGCAAGGGCAAGGGCGGCTGCAAGAGCGGAGACAACGGCTGCAAGGGCAAAAATTCCTGCAAGGGCAAGGGTGGCTGCAAGACCACCGAAAAGCCCGCTGAAAAACCCGCCGACAAATAAATAGGCGATTGGATTGGGGTTGGCGGGGCCCGGTCAACGAGTGCCCCGCCAACCCTTTTTTTTAATGTGATAGCGTGAACGCGCATTCCCCTCCTGCCGAGAAGCCAATGGCCGCCAATAAACACAATGGATGGACGGAATTGGGGATCGGCGTGGGACTGCGCATCCCGCATTACGACCACATCCTCAATAAGAAACCAGGCGTCGAATGGTTTGAGATCATCTCTGAAAATTACATGATGGATGCCGGGCGGCCGCTGCGCGTGCTGGATCAGATCCTCGAAAATTACCGCGTCGTGCAGCACGGCGTATCGCTCTATTTCGGCTCCCCCGGGCGGCTGAACAAAGATCACCTCAACCGGCTCAAACGGTTGGTGAAAAAAACAAAAACGCCCTTCATCTCCGACCACCTCTGCTGGGGAAGCATCGATGGGACTTACACCCATGATCTGTTGCCCCTCCCCTACACCAGAGAAGCCGTCAAACGCACCGCCGCACGCGTGCGCCAAGTGCGGGATTTCCTCGAAGTACCGGTCATCGTTGAAAACGTCAGCAGCTATGCGGAATTCCACCAGTCCGAAATGACCGAATGGGAATTTCTTGTCGAAGTTGTGGAACTGGCCGACTGCGGCATATTGCTGGATGTGAACAACATTTTCGTCTCTAGCCAGAACCACAACTTCGACCCCCATCTTTACCTCAACCACGTGCCCGCTGAGCGAGTCGGTCAAATCCATATCGCAGGACATTCGGAATTTAAAAAATATCGCCTTGATACGCATGATCATCCCGTCCTGGACCCGGTCTGGGATCTTTATGCGCGGGCAATTCAAAAATGCGGCCCCACCAGCACGCTCCTGGAATGGGATGCGCACATCCCGACCTTTGACGAAGTGCATGCCGAGGCGATGAAAGCCACGCGCTATATGAAGCGCACACAGCCGCTTACCCCGCCCAAAGCCAGGAGGGCGTGAACATGACCGCGACACCCCCACCCAAACTCAAACTGACGCAGATCCAGGCGCGATTTGCCCTGGTAGTGATGCACCCCCTGACGGCGCGCGACGCCACTGACCCCGTCTGGGAAGACGGCAAACCCACCTCCGCCATAGCGCAAACAATCATCAAACCCAACGATCGGCTCACAAGCATCCAGCGCCTGGAGATCTACAACCGGCAATATTGGTTTCGCGTGTGGGAATCGCTGGGGGAAGATTTCCCCGGTGTGCGACGGATCATCGGACGCGCCCGGTTCTATAAAACCATGACTGCTTATGTAACCAAACATCCCTCGCGAAGCTTTACGCTGCGCGACCTGGGAATGCATCTGCCGACATTCCTCGCCGGAGACAAAACGTGGAGCAAAGGCCTGAGCCCTGCACGGCGTGCCATGGCGGTGCAGATGGCCGCATTTGAATGGGCACAGATGGTGGCCTTTGACGGGCCCGCCAAGCCGGGCGTGGTTCCGCAGGATCTGGCGGGTAAGAACCTGGCGAAACTTAAACTCGCGCTCCAGCCGTACATGACGGTCATGAAGTTAGATTACGCACTGGACGAGTTCACCCTGGCACTCAAGAAACAGGCTGCCGCCTCCGAAGAAGGCGCAACGGTCAAACCGGTGAAACTGCCTTTGAAAGAACAGATTCACATTGCCGTGCATCGGCAAAATGAAACGATTTATTATCGGCGGTTGACGCCCGAGGCATATGGCGTCCTGACTGCGCTGAACACCGGCATTCCCCTTGAAAAAGCCCTTGCGCAGGGCCAAAAGATCGCCGGCACGGACGATGCAGCCTGGGCCCAGGCTGTTCAACAGCTTTTCAGCTTGTGGGTTCAACTGGGGTGGCTCTGCCTGCCTGGCCGATAAAACGGATAGGCTGATGACAATGATTCTTTGAAAGGTGGAAGGCGTGAATATCATTATGAAGGCTTATCGCTTGCTGGAGAAGCTCGGCAAGTGGAGCGCACCGGTCATCCTGCTGCTGTCACGTCTGCTGATCGGCATCTCCTTTTTCAATAGCGGACTGGGCAAGCTTCAGAAGCTCGACCAGACCACTGAGTTTTTCAAGGACCTCCATATTCCAATGCCCCAAGTCAATGCCGTCATGGCCGGCGGCACGGAGATGGTCGGCGGAATCCTCCTGGCCATCGGCCTGTGCAGCAGGCTCATCAGCATCCCCCTGGCAATCACGATGATCGTGGCCCTCCTAACTGCGCATAAAGACGCCACATTCAACATCTTTAATGACATCAACGAATTCGCCGGCCAAGCCCCGATTCCCTTTCTACTGGTCTGCCTGTTTGTGTTCGCATTCGGACCTGGCGCCCTGAGCCTGGATGCGCTGATCAAATGGGGCAAGGGAAAGACCAAATCCTCGCCGGATGGTGAGCGGGTTAAAACAGCAGCGGATGCCAAATAACCAAGCCGGCAACAATGCCTCACGCACTCGGATTACCAGGTAATCGCTTGGCGGAGGGTTCCGATAACGTCCGCGCCATCCAGGGTGATAACCCTGATTCCGCGCAAACATCGTCAATCTGACTCATGTACACGCGATAACCCGAGCACCCGCAACCCGGGCGCGTCGGCTCACGACTCCCCCATCACATATTGCAGGTCTCTTCGCCCTCTTCCAACACACCCGCGGGCTCCGGCGCGCGGGGCTGCGGCGGCATGCCTTCATAAGCATCGGTGTAATACTTTTCGACCGTCGCCCGCCAATCCGCCACGGATTTCACCTGAATAAATGCCTTGGAGACTTCATCCGCGATGGGGTGATGGCGGGAGAAGCGGATGCCGAACTTGCGCATCATCATGCTTGCTCCGAATTCCCCGTGCAGGCCGGCGGAAAGATCAAAATGCTCCAGCAATACCACGCGCTGCTGGGCAATCGTCGGCCCACGCTGGCCCGCGGCTTCATCGCCCCCCTGAATATCCCGCGCCTGCCGGAAGATCCACGGGTTGCCGATGCACCCGCGCGCCACGCTCACGCCATTCACGCCGGTTTCCCGGATCATTCTGAAAATATCCGAAGCCGTCCAGATATCGCCCGAACCCATGATCACAAAGCCCTTGTCCATCTCGGCTTTGTAACGTTTGGTGAGATTCTTCAAAAATCCCCATCGCGAA
Source organism: uncultured Phycisphaeraceae bacterium (assembly GCA_964527265.1). GTDB lineage: Bacteria > Planctomycetota > Phycisphaerae > Phycisphaerales > Phycisphaeraceae > CAZGOM01. The sequence continues at coordinate 53,439 of CAZGOM010000003.1, forward strand.
GGCCCGATGTATTTCTGCTCCACTGTCCGGCCATGAACGGTGGTCCCGGCATAACCCAGGCCAAGCATGGCTTCAAAAATCGTGAAAAAATTCCGCTCCGCCTCAGGCGAGTCGTCCGTCCCCCGCCGCAGTTTCACCGTCAGCGGAATCGATTCCGGCATCGCCTGCCTCACCGCCGTAAGAATGGCAATGGCCTCATCCGGCGCCTGCAGCAGATGCCCGCCGCGCGCCTTCTTGCGCACCTTCTTCACCGGGCACGCCAGGTTGATGTCAATCACGTCATAACCCAGCTTCACCAAGATCTTGCACCCCTGCGCGATCTCCTCCGGATGCGAGCCCATCAGTTGCCCGGCAATCGGATGATCATCCGGGTGAAGCTCGGCATTCGCCAACCCCTTGCCCCCGTTAATCAAAAACTGATCCAGCATCGCCTCAGTCACGGCATAAGGCGCGCCGTGCTTGCGCGCCACCAGCCGCATCGCGGTATCCGAGTACCCGGCAAGCCCCGCTTGATAAAAAGGCGCATCAATTTGAATCGAACCGATCTTAAGCATCCCGCTATTTTAGCCGACAATCGCGCTAAAACAGCCGCCCCTGCTCCGGACGGTCCTGATCGGTCGTCTGCAGCACATCGCGGACTTCCTCCAGAAGGTCGTCCAAATCCCGAAAATGCTTATAAACGCTGGCAAAACGCACATACGCCACTTGATCCAGCGCCTTTAGCCGCTCGGCGATCAGCTTCCCGATCTCCACCGATTCCAGTTCCCGGTCAAAACGGCGAAAGAGATCTTCCTCCACCTCATCGATCAATTTCTGCATCGCCTCCGCGGTCACGGGACGCTTGTAACACGCCATCTGAAGGCCTTTGAGCATCTTGTCCCGGTCATAGGGCACGCGCGTTCCGTCCTTTTTGATCACTACCAGTCGGACGTTGGCCTCCACATGCTCATATGTGGTGAAGCGCTTTTTGCATGCCAGGCATTCGCGCCGACGACGGATCGCCTTGCCCGCGTCGGTCGCACGCGAATCAAGCACCCGGTCATCATCTGCACTGCAATAAGGACACTTCATAACTAGACAGTATGCACGACGCGCACAGAAGGTCAATCCGCCAGCCCTCAGCAAGTCAATCAGCAGTGGCGCGCAGGCACAGATCCACAAGCTTGGCCACCCCAGGTGGCAAAGCTGCGTTGTCGCCTCCGGCTTCAATCCACCCCTCCACGTCCCGCGCGGCCTGTGTAATACCCTCAAACCCATAGCTCCCCGCGGAACCTGAAAGCTGGTGCACAACCGTTTGCAGTTCCGCCATCTGCCCTGAAGCTAGAAACTGGGCCATCATCCGAGCCTTCTTAGGCAGATCACGCACAAATTCCGCCACCAGCGGCGCCATCTTGGCATTGCCAGCATAAGCACTGCGCAATGCATCCCCATGAGCAGCGGCAGGTAACGCCGCACGCACGGCTTGGGGAACGCCGCCCCCCCACTTGGCGCACAGCGCAATCAAGGCCGCGCGGTCGATGGGTTTGGCCGCGTAGCTGCTGCATCCGGCAAGCAGGCATTCATCTGACTCGCCGGTCATGGCGCGGGCGGTCAGCGCGATCACAGGCAGGCCGACCCCTTTGGCCCGCAGCAGCCTGACGGCTGTATAGCCATCCATCACGGGCATCTGCATATCCAGCAGCACCAGATCGGCCGGTCCCGGGGTCCGGATCGACCCCCCAACCGTGCCGTCCGTGGTGAATTTCTTGATGAGCTCCTCCCCATTGGGAACGATCTCGACTTTCGCCCCCGCATCACACAGGTGAAACGTAATCAGCCTTTGGTTGTCCTCACCGTCCTCGGCCAGCAGAATGCGCATCCCCGCCAGCGGCGTGGTCCCCTGGATGGCGGAATCCTCGCAGTCGTCTTCAAATGTGAGCGCAGCCGCAGCCGCCGGGTCAATCATCTGCGCCTGCTTCAAATCCCCCGCCGGCAGCGAAAGGGTGAAAGCGCTTCCCTGGCCGCACTTGCTGACGACGGTGATATCTCCACCCATCAGCTGCGCAAGGCGCTTGCTGATTCGCAATCCCAGCCCGGTGCCGCCGTAATTGCGTGTCGTCGACGCATCCGCCTGTTCAAACGCTTTAAAGAGCCGCAACATCTCCTCCGCGCTCATGCCGATGCCCGTATCCTCGACGCAAAAACGCAGGTAAGCATCCTGCGGCATGGATGTATCCAGCGACACTTTCACCATCACTCCACCGGATTTGGTAAATTTCACCGCGTTTCCGATGAGGTTCACCAGAACCTGCTTCAATCGCAGCGGGTCGCAGAGAAACGCCATGGGAATGGGTGTTTCATACGCCGACTGAAGGCTCAATCCCTTCCCACGGGCATTGACCTGCAGCAATCGCAGCACATCCTGCACGGCCTTGGCCGGGCTGGTCTGAATGCGCTCGACATCCATCTTGCCGCTCTCGATTTTGGAGATGTCCAGAATGTCATTGATGATGCACAGCAGATGTTCCCCATTGCGCTTGATGGTGGCGATGTAATCATCATGCTGCTGAGGGCTCAGAGAACGTCGCTTTTGCGCAAGGATGTCCGCATAACCCAGAATCGCCGTCATCGGCGTACGGATTTCATGCGACATGTTGGCCAAAAAGGCCGATTTATGCCGATTCGCCTCGTCCGCCGCGTCCCGCGCCTGACGCAGTTCATCTTGAAACTGCCGCTCGCGGGTGACATCGCGGTAATACCAGATGCGTCCGTAATCCTGCCCCTGTTCGCCGATAATCGGCGTTGAATATTGATCAAACACGCTGCCGTCAGCCAGGATCACCTCGTCGCGGCTTGATTCACCTGTGTGCTCGTTGCACGCCTTCATCCGCTCGTAAAACACAAGCGGATCTCGCAGTTTCGAAGCCATCGCAGCCAACAGAAGATTGTCGTCATTGGTCGAGGTGACCGTTTCGGAAATGCCCCAAAGCTTGATGAAGCGGCCGTTGAACGCCATTACCTTGTGGGACTCGTCGATCACCAGAATGCCGTCAATGGAGGTTTCACGCTGCGCCTCAAGAATCGCGTTGCTTCGACGGACGGTGGCCAGTTGCAGTTCGGCATCGCGCTCAAGCTTCCATTTGCGCGTCAGCGCCTTGGTCAGTTGCAGCACTTCAATGGTGTCGAACGGCTTTTTCAAAACCAAAAGCCAGTCGGCCTGCTCAAGTTGGGCGCGAAGCTGCTCCCATGAGTAGTCCGAATATGCCGTACTGATCACCACTTCAAGATCCGGATCGATGGCCCATAGTCCCTTGATGGTCTGCACACCGTCAATTCCCGGGGGCATGCGCACATCGACAAACGCCAGGGCAAAAGGAGTCTTGTCCCGCGCAGCCTGACGCACAATCTCAATGGCGTCCAGACCCTGATAAGCCGAAACCAGCTCATAGGTGCCAATGGTCTTCGTCTGCGGGCGGGTGCCGAAAAACGCTTCATCGGCCAGTCCCATTTTCGCCGATGAGTCCTGGGGACACAGCACTTTCCGGAAATCCGCGTGAATATCCGGGTTGTCATCGACAATCAAAATCCGGTTGTTCATTGATGTGCTCCATGGCGGGGGCAGACATGTATCTCAACAGAGCCGTTTTATTTTCTGGTCAATCGGGAGCCGCCATTGAGCAGTCAACAAAACCCGCCGGACTCTGCATTCATTTTATTTGTCCCTAAGCAAATCTCCAGCCCATCTTGCGCTCGTGGTTTAAGATCGGGGGAAATCCACACCGATCATCCGTTCGGTCATTGTCAAAAATCCAGAATCAATGGAACATGATGACACGCACATCAACCGCAGATACATCCGGTCCAAATCAAATTCAGGACACATCCGCAGCACGATTTACGTTCCCCTTCACGTTTCACACCGCTTGAAGAATCGAAGGAGACGGGCATGTTCGGCTTGTTACGCAGATTCCTGGGATCCTCAGACCCCTCCCAGAACGGCACGTCGCCCAACCCTCAAACCGATGAGCGGCTAAGCGCACTCACCGCGGAGTTGGCGCAAGCACGCGCTTTGCTTGCTCAGGCCCAGGCCCAGGCCGGGCAACGCGCCGACGAACATGCCAAAGCCCTGTCCCAGCTCAACGGCGAATTCAAGATATTGACCGACTCCATGCCTCAGTTCGTATGGATGTGCAGCCCCGACGGCGCCAATATTTATTGCAACCAGCGCTGGACCGATTACACCGGCCTCACGTCCGCGCAAAGCACAGGCGACGCCTGGGTCAAAGCCTTCCACCCCGATGACCGCCGCCGCGTTCAGGAAGCATGGGAGAAAGCCAGGGTCCTGGGCGCTCCCTACAACCTGGAATGCCGCATTCAGCGCCCCGATGGCCAATACCGCTGGTTCATCGTCACAGGCCTCCCGCTTCTGAATGCGAACGGCGCCACCACCAAGTGGCTCGGCACCTGCACGGACATCCACAGCCAGAAAGAAGCCGAAGAAACCCTGCGCCGCCAGCAGATCGAGTTGCGCGTGCTCTTTGACCTGATGCCTGCGTTTATCTGGTTCAAGGACACCCAAAATAAGATCCTGCGGGTCAATCGCGTGGCAGCCGACGCGGCGGGAAAAAGCGTCGACGAGATCGAAGGAAGGCCCTCATCTGAAATCTATCCCAAAGACGCTGAGCGCTTTTATGCCGACGATCTCCAGGTCATCGCCTCCAAAACACCCAAGCTGGGATATGTCGAAGCCTTGCGCACCGGCGAAGGGGAAGAACGCTGGGTCCAGACCGACAAGGTTCCCTATTTCAACAAGGAAGGCGAAGTGATCGGCATCGTCGTCATGGCGCGCGATGTCACCGCGGAACGAAAAGCCAATGAGGAAAACAAAAGCCAGGAAGCGCGGTTCACCTCCGTCTTTGAAGGCTCGCGCGATGCGATCATCCTCATGTCCGACAAAGGCATTTTCGACTGCAATGCACGCGCCCTGGAACTGTTTGGATACACGTCCAAGTCCCAGCTCATCGGCCTGCATCCGGCCACCTTATCCCCGCCTTTGCAGCCCGACGGACAGGAATCCTTCGCCAAAGGCAATGACTATGTCATGCGGGCCTTCAAGGAAGGTTCCTATCGGTTTGAATGGACCCACATGCGCAAAAATGGTGAGGAATTCCAGGCGGAAGTCCATTTAAGCGCATACGAATACGATGGCCGCATGGTGATCCAGGGCACCTCGCATGACATCAGCGAACGCAAACGCGCTCAGGAAGCGCTGCGCGAAGCCTCACGCGCGGCGGGCATGGCCGAAGTGGCCACCAATGTGCTGCACAACGTGGGCAACGTGCTCAACAGTGTGAACATCTCTGCGGCCGTCCTCACGGACCACGTCAGCGATGCCGGGGCTTCAAGGCTGAGCAAAGTCGTTGCTGTTCTCAAAGAACATCAGCACGATATAGGCGAGTTTGTCACCAGCGATCCGCAGGGCAAACAATTGACCGCCTATCTTTCTCAACTTGCCGAACATGAAGCGGCGCGCCAGGTCACCGTACTCGAAGAACTCAAGTCCCTCCAGCGGAACGTCGAACACATCAAGACCATCGTGGCAATGCAGCAGAACTACGCCAAGGTCACCGGCAACGCGGAAGTGGTGCGCGTGGATGATTTGATCAATGACAGCATCCAGATCATCGGCGGAGCCCTCAACCGGCACAAGATCCAGGTCGTGCAGCAGTTTGAGCCGGTGGGACCGGTCAAAGCCGAGAAGCACAAGATCCTGCAGGTGCTGGTGAACCTGATCCGAAATGCGGAGCAGGCGTGCGCCGAATCAAGCCGCCCGGATAAAAAAATCCTGCTGCGCATCACCAGCGCAGCAGGAAGGATTCAAGTGATCGTTTCCGACAACGGTGTGGGCATCCCCGCGGAAAACCTGCTGCGCATCTTCAACCAGGGATTCACCACCAAGGTTGATGGGCATGGCTTTGGGCTCCATAGTGCCGCGCTCACAGCCAAGGAAATGGGCGGATCTCTCACTGCTGAAAGCACCGGCCCGGGCCAGGGCGCAACCTTCACGCTGGATTTTCCCATGAAGCCGGCGGCCGAGATTTAGTTCCTCGCGCCTGGTTCTTAATCCAGCGCTTTTTTTAGCCGATCCACGATTGTCTGGATCACCCGTACCCGCGCAAACCGCTTGTCATTGGCCGGCACCACCGTCCAGGGGGCATCCGTTGGACTTGTCAGGGCCAGCATGTCCTCCACAGCGTGCTCGTTGGGCACCCACTTGTTGCGGTTACGCCAGTCTTCGTCATTGATCTTGTGGTTCTTGAGCGGATTTCCCATCCGCGCCTCAAATCGCTTGAGCTGCTCGGATGGCGATATCTGCAGCCAGAACTTGCAGATCACGTACCCTGACTGCACGAGCTGCCGTTCAAAAGCGTTGATCTCGTCATACGCGCGCGTCCACTCTTCACGCGCGGCAAACCCTTCCACACGCTCCACCAGCACGCGCCCGTAATGCGACCGGTCAAAAATCGCCGTCAAACCCGGCGGAGGCAAATTCCGCCAAAACCGCCACAGGTAATGATGCTGCTTCTCCTCCAGCGTCGGTGCGGCAAATCCCACCACTTGATACAGCCGCGGGTCCAACCCCTGCGTCACGCGTCGAATCGCGCCACCTTTGCCCGCCGCATCCCACCCTTCAAAAATCAGCAGGCACGATCTTCGCTTGCGAAACGCCTTCCATGCCAGGTGAAGCATCTGATCCTGGAGATTTTTGATCTTGTCCTCATACATCTCCGGATCCAGGCTTTGGGTCAGGTCCACTTGGGCCAGGCGGCTGTTGCCGCCCGCAATCCGCCGTGAAGCCTCATGCGGAGTTGCTGATTTCGGCGCGGCTGCAACCGCATTCACCTTGTCCAAGCCCGCCACAAGCAGCCGCCCCACCGCCACATTGCGATGGCGCGCATCCTCCGCGTCAACAATATGCCAGCGGGCCACCACTGTGTCGGTCGCGGTCACCATGCGGTCGCACGACCTGACCAGCCGGCTGTAGTGCTTGAGTTGGTCCTTCATCCCCGGCAGCATTCGCCAGTGAAGTTCGGGAAACTTGTCCAGATGGTCCATCCGCTCGGCCAGGAAGGGTTTTCCCACATGTAGAAACACCTTCAGAAAAACCCATCCATCGGCAGCCATCATCTCTTCAAAATGATTGATTTCGTCGACTTGCCGCTCAAATTCCTTCTGCTTGATCTGCTTTTTAAGCAGCGCGGAAAGAAGCTGCGTATACCAGGCGCCAAAGAGGATGCCCACCCTCCCTCGGGCTGGCACGGCCTGTGAGAAACGCCAGAACTCCGGACGCTCTTTTTCCTGGTCGGTCAGCCACATGAAGCTGTGGGTTTCGCTCCCGCGCGGGTCGAGCCATTCATTAAGCCGCCAGACCAGGTCCCCTTTGCCCGAACCTTCAAGCCCTGCGACGATCACCACCAGCGCGCCGTGCGATTCGCGCGCCTTCTGCTGCGCGCTGATGATGCTGCTGCGGAGCGCATCAAGTCGCTTTTCGTAGGTATTTTTGCCAACGGGCCTGAGCGGTGCAGGGTGATGGAGCATCGCCGCAGTATAAGGGGCAAAACCTGAAAAAGTCACCCGTTGTGCAGGTCTATTTTTTGAAGCACTTCGGATCGGTCCCACTTCCCCACTTTGCACCTTACCTTTGAATTTCCAGCCCCGCATCTTTCCATCCGGCAAAACCGGGAGCAAAAAGATGCACCTTCGTAAAACCCGCCTCCTTGAGCGCAGCCCCAAGGGTTATCGCATCATGGCACGTCATGCTTGAGCAGTACACCAGCACAGGGTCACCCTCCCCCGCAGCGGCTTTGGCGACCGGTAACGAAGCTGCCAAGTCTCTCGCCGGGACGCTGATCGCGCCTGGAAGGTGTCCCAGGTCATAGTCCTGAACGGGACGCGCATCAAAAATGGTGAACCCTGAGCCCTCCTTCACCGCGCCACGCGTTTCCTTCAGTGTCATTTCAATCAAGCCCGCCCCTTTGGCATCCAGCGCTGGCCTGCCCGCGTAATCGTCTCTCCACGCGATCCCCATGGGCGAAAAGGTATTGAACAACACTCCAAACAACAACGCCGCAGCCAGAATGAGGCCGCATCGCTTGGCAATGCTGCGGGGTTCAAATCGAAAAATCAGATCCGTTGAGGCCATGGACGCATTCTACGCCGGTTCCTGCTGGCTCAGGCAATGAAATGCCCCCAGACCCACCACCAGGAATTCAGCCCTCACACCAATCACCTTGTGGTCAGGCATGGCCGATTGAATGGTCTTAAGCGCGGCATCATCGCTCTTTTGTCCAAAGATCGGCACAAACACACCCTTGTTGGCAATCAAAAAATTCGCATAGCTCGCCGGCACCGGATTCACCCCGCCGGGGCCAAAACGATCCGCCGGAAAGTCGTACATGATCGGATCCGGCACTGGCAGCTCCAGCACCGTCAGCTTTTTCCCGTCCTGGTCTTTGGCGCTGGTTAGCGCCTGCCAGTTCTTGTCGAGCATCTCAAAATCCGGATGTCCCTTGGGCGCACGGATGCCAAGCACCGTCGTGGGGTTTACAAACCGCGCGATGTCGTCGATGTGCCCGTCGGTGTCGTCGCCGATGATCCCGCCGGGAAGCCAGATAACGTGTGTGGTGCCCAGCGCCTCATGCACCTCGTCAATGATCGCCTGACGAGAAAGATGCGGGTTGCGGTTCTTGTTGAGCAGGCATTGCTCCGTGGTCATGACGGTGCCTTCGCCGTTGACTTCGATAGACCCCCCCTCCAGGGTCAGGTCATGCACCCAGATGGGCGCGCCTTGTTCTTTGGCGATGCGCTGGGGGATCACATCATCGGCGTCGCGGTTTTCATACTTGCCGCCCCACCCGTCGAAGCGAAAATCATGTAGCGCCTTATTGGGCAGGCCATCTTTGGCTCCAGGTTTGCGCGTGACATAAATCGGGCCGTAGTCGCGGATCCACGAGTCCACTGTCTCCCACCCCTTCTCCTGCGTGATCGCCAGCTCGACATACGGCCGCATTTCCTTCATCAGCTGCGCAAACTGCGCCTGCGCCCTCTCCAGGCACCCCGGCCACGTCTCTTCGTTGTGCGGCGGCGTAAGCCACACCCGAGCCATCGGTGCCCATTCCGCAGGCATGCGGTACCCCAATGCGCGGGCAGACTTGGCAGGCTGATTCAAGGTCGCAAGAAAATCCAGGCGTGGGTGCATGTCATGGCTCGCGCAAAAAGAGTGTGGCCGTCTGAACCGATCACCGGTCCAAAGCGCGACAGTTTAGCGGGCCGCAAAGAATGACGCCACGCAGCGCATCTACTTGCAAATCCCCCTGCTTGTTATCAAGACAAAAATCAAACCTTCCTCAGTGGTCTCAAGCTCCATACGCCTATATTCCAACCATTAAAGAAGGCCCCCGCCAAAGCGGGGGCCTTCTTCAACGATAAGCCAAAACTCACACAATCTTCAGGACATAAGTCCCTTCACTGTCGTACAAGCCAGGTGCGGTCTTGTTATTCACCGTCACCGTCTCCTTGGGCGCTACGCTTTCCAGCCGCGTGTACTTTCCGATCCCATTTAGCGCCGCGAAGCCCGTTTGTCCCGGCAGTGAACTGGACACCAGTTTCAGCGACACCATCATCAGCGTCGGCGCTGCCACTAGCGAGTTCACAAACGTCGCCGCGGTGACATCCGCCACCGCCTTCCCGGTCACCACAAATCCACCCAGCGACAGGTTCGTCTGTGCAAATTGCGAAGCGTTCTCTGGCAAGCTTCCTGCCGGCACGTGATCCGCCACGCCCATGCGCAGGCTGCTGGACAGGAACGCGCCCACCGTCACCACGCCTGTGTTCCCGCGCAGGTGGAACTCCGAGCCATTCACCGCGCCGGCCACTGTCGCCGAGCCCAGCGCAAGCGCCTTGCCCGTCACACCCTCGCCCACGGCATACACATAGGTGTTGTTCATCTCACCGGACACCGCAGTCTTGCCCGATCCATAACCCGTCACCGAGAACGAGCCCAGCTTGTCGGCCTGCACGTATGAATTAATCAGCTTCCCGATCTTCAGCGATGCCACGTTCCCGTACACCGACTTGCCCGCCTCGTCATCAAAGTGCCCGTCGGCCACGAAGCTGAAATCATCCGCCGTTGCCTTGACGGTTACCGCCCCCACGGCATCGTCAAAAAACGCTGCCAGTCTACTCACCGAGCCGAACGTCAATGACCCCGCCGGCCCTTCCACGTGCCAGTCCGGTTCTTCCACCGTGCCCGAGCCCACAGCCGCCCCGCCGATGTTCACGCTGCCCAGCGCCATCACGTTCTTGGCCAGCGCCTCGCCGGTGATATGCAGGTGCGCCTCGTAGTTGCCCGTCGCGCTCAGCGTACCCACCGAGCCCGCGTTAATGCTCCCGCCCTTCCAGCTCGACACCGTCACAGCGCTGATCTTTGCATCCGCGTTCAGGAACGTGTTAACCACTTCGCCCGACTTGAACGAAGCGATGTTGCCCGCCGCAGACGTCGATTCCTTCTTCATCACCACGATGGCCAGTTCAGCCGACCTGCCGATGCTGATGGATCCGACATTTCCTTCAATGTTCCACACCGGGCCGCTGCCGCCGCCTGCGCCGATCACCGCGCCTGTCACGCTGATGCTGCCCACCGACAGCACGTTCTTGGCCAGTCCTGCGCCGCTGACGTTGATGTGCGCGTTGAAATCGCCGCCCACCGTTTCGCCCTTGTTGTTGCGCGTCCCTGTCACAGTCAGCGAGCCCACCGCCGAAGCGTGGATCCTGCCGTTGGTCCAGTTGTTCACCGCAATGCTGTTGATCTTCTGCGCAACATACACCTGTGTGTTGGTCGCCTGCGATGTCTTAAACGAGCCGATCAGCCCCTGGTTGGCGCCCTTGTTGTCCACCAGGATCACCACGCCTTGCGTGTTGCCCGCCGTGATGCTTCCCACCCCGCCATGGATGTCAATGTCGGGATGCTCGTCATCATTGCCGCCCACCAGCAGCCCTGCCACCTTCAGGCTGCCCAGCGACTGCGCGTTGGCCTTGGTCGAAATCCCGTGGATCTCCAGATCCCCGGTGAAGTTCCCCGCCACCGCCGACAGCAGCAGCGTCGCCGCCCGTCCGGTCGTGGTGATGGAAACCGCCTTGCCGGCGTGGATCCCGCCGCCGATGAAATCCAGCACCGTGAACGTGTTGATCGTTCCCATCGCGCTGATGTGCGAATTGGACGTCTGCCCCGCCTTGAAGGTCGTCAGGTCGCCTCCGGATTCGATCATCAGGCCCGTCGCCTTGCCGTTGATCGTCACCGAGCCGAACCCGATTTCCGACGCCCACGCGCCCGACGCATCACCCTTGATCGTCACGCTCTGCGCCTTGAAGTCGTTGAGCTCCCAGTTCCCATGCGTCGATCCCGCAATGCTGATGCTCGACACCGTCTGCACCGTCTTGCTCACCGCCGCGTTGGTCAGGTTCAGGTCCGCGTCGAAGTCGCCCGCCGAGGAAATCTTCGCCGTCTTCTCCCCCGTGGTCGTAAGCGTCCCCAGCCCTGCCGCCGCAATCAGATCGTTCTCTGCGTTCCCGTCAATCCATTCCACCGCTTTAAGGGATGTGATGTGCGCTCCCACCGTCAGTGAGATATCCGCCACATGCCCCATGGTGATCGTCGTCTTGTCCTTGGAGAATCCGCCCAGGGCGATCGAGTGCTGCTCGCCCACCTCCAGGCTGTTCACGTCATTGAGCGTCAACGCCTTCACCAGGCCCGACGCCGCCAGATCGCCCATCAGGTTCGCCTTGCCCGCGCTGAAGTTGGACAATCCCCCATCGATTTCCACGGTCCCGACATCCGTCGTCAGCACCGTCGCCATCTTGGCCGGCGTCACCGTCAGCGTAAAGCCGGATTTAGCCGCGTCCGTCCCGGTGATCACGATGCGCGAAGCGTTGTGCTTGGCTCCCGCGCTTTCAAAGAACACCTCAAACGATCCCGGCCCCGTCAGCGAGGCCTTCACGGTATTCCCGTTGAGGTCTGTGTACGTCACCACCTGCGACGCCCCAGACTTCGCCGACACTGCGCTTAACGAGTAGATCTCCACGCTCGTCGAAACCACGGTGCTCAGATCGCTCGCGGTCCCCGGGGCGTAGTTGTCCTCCCACGCCACTGCAAACAGCGTGTGCTCTCCCGTCGACAGACCAGACAAATCCAAGGAACCCGTCCGCGTCGTCCCCGGCGCATCCGCCAGGATCGTCAACCGCTGGTCCGTGTCCAGATCGAGATGCCCGTCCTTGTCCGTGTCCACGAAAATAGACACCTTCGTGTGCCCGCCCGCGAGCAGCCCCGTCACCGTCACATCCACATCACTAAGCGCCGGCGCGCCCTTCATGTAATAGTTCTTCTCGATCGTCACTTCGCTGATCGTCGGCGTCGTGTTCGAGACAAACACCGGCAGCGCATACGTCGTGCTCTGACCGTCCCCATCCGTCGCCATCACCGTGATCGTCGTCCCGCCAATCTTGTTCTCGTTGAACGTCACCACCAGGTTGCCGCCCTCGATCTTCGCCGAAGCAATCAGGTCCGGGTACGAGATGGGAAGCACCGAATAGGTCAGCCCTGAATCCGGCGTCACCGTATCCTCGAAAATCGCGTTCAGATCCACCGTAACCGACGCCGAATCCTCATTTACCGCCACATTCGGGGTGCTCACCACCACCGGCCCATTGTTGGTCGCCGCTTCAAAAAACAACCGGTATGTCGCCGCTGCGGATAGCCCGCCTTCATCAAACGCTGTCACCTCGATATCCGTGAAGTTCCCCCCTGCCGGATCGGTGAACGTCAGAACCATGTACCGGTTATCGGTGATTTCCGCCCCCGTTACGCCGCTCGTCGGGTCATGGCTTGAAATCATAAACACGAGCGTGCTGACATCCTGATCCGGGTCGCTGAAGTACTGCCACAGGTCGATCTTCGTCCCCGGCGCTTCCAGTTCGAAGTACAGGTACTCGAGCGCCGACGCAACCGGAGGCTGATTGGGTTCATAATCCCCACCGCCACCCCCGCCATCTCCAGAATACTCCTCTTCGCTGGTCGTATTGATGCTCCCTTCCTGCTTCATCCCCTCCCCGCTCGCCAGAATCTCAACGGTCGTTGAAACAACCTTGCTCAACTGGCTCCCCATGTACGAATTGTTGTCCTCCCACGCCACCGCCAGGATCGTGTGCGTCCCCACTCCCAGGAACGACAAATCCGCCGTCGCATGCCGCACCGCGCCATCCAGATCCGGGCTGATCGCCAGCCGCTTGTCCTTGGTCAGGCTCAGCAGCCCATCCCCGTCCACATCCAGGAAAATCGAAACCTTGTTGTGGGCATCGGCCAGCACCCCGTCCACCGTGAAATCAACGTCCTTCAACCCCGGCGCACCCAGCACATACTGGTCCTTCGCCGTCGTCACCCCGCCGATTGTCGGCACCACGTCCGTCACGTTCACCAACACCATGTACGTCGTCGATTGCCCATCCGTATCCGTCGCCGATACCACCACCCCCACCGAACCCACCATGTTCTCCGCCGGCGTCACCACCAAATGGTGCCCGTCAATCACCGCCGACTTGATCAGCGGCGGGAAATACGGCACAACCCCGAACACCAGATCCGAATCCTTCGTGTACACATCGTCAAAAATCGCATTCAAATCCAGCCGCACCGGAACCGAATCCTCCGGCATCGTCAGCGTCGGCGTCGTCACCACCACCGGCCCGGTCTTCACCGTCTCATCGATAATCAACCGGAAATACGCCGAACTTGTAAGCCCACTCGCATCCGTCGCCGCCACCTCAACATCCGCATATCCCGCCTTGGACGCATCAAACGTCACCACCAGCCACCGGTTGTCTACAATGTCCGTTCCCGTCGCCGTGCTCGGATCCGTATTTGTCTGCACTGAGAACGTCAGCGCGCTCGCCATCTGCGGCGCATCCATAAAATAATGCCCCAGATCGATCCTCACGCTCGGCGTACCGATCTCAAAATACATCATGTCCGGATTCGTCACGATCGGCGCCTCATCCACCGGGTCCCCGTTATATCCCCCATCCCCATACCCACCACCGTAATACCCGCCATACGGATCCTCATAACCAGGATCCTCATAACCCGGATACTCGTAATAACCATCGTCGTAAAAACCGCTCGACATCAGCGAGCGGTTCTCCAGCGCTTCCAGCAGCACCCCCTTCTCTGACTTCGCAGACTTCACCCCGCCAAAACCCTTACGAACGCCCATTAATTTCTTGAGAAAATTCGCCATGACGCCATCCCTCGTAAAAATAGAACCGGAACTGAAAACCCAGAAACAAGCCTAAGTCCCCTTTGTTCAATTTCAAGTAATTAAAACTTCTCCCACGTCATCCAAAACAACTCATTTCCCGTCATTTAAGGTGAATAAGCCACCCTGCAACCCTCATGGCTCACAAGAGATTAATCATGATCCACAAAAAACACATCACCATTTCATTGTTAACAATACCCCTCTCCCTCGCGCTCCTCCTCAACGGCTGTGTCGAACGCTCCGAAAAAATCAAAGTCCGCCCTGACGGGCAAATCTCAACCACCATCACAATCACCGCAGATAAACCCTCCGAACTCGCTCCCGGACGCGTCCCCAGCCCACTCTCAGGCTGGACCGTCCATCAAAATCCCTCACCCGATGGCAAAAAAAACGTCCTGACCGCAGATCAAACCTTCCCTTCCGCCAAATCCATCCCCTCCAGCGACGCCACACCGGGCGACCTCCTCGCAACCACCTATGTCCAATCCCCTACAACACTTAAGATTGAAAAACGCTCCGACGCCACCTACTACCAGTTCCGCCGCGTCTACTCTCCCCGCCCCCTCGCCTGGCTCGCATACCTCGATGACCGGCCCGGCAAAGAATCCCTCCAGGTCGTCAGCGACAAACCCACCGACAAAGTGACACCCGAAGAATGGCAACGCGCCATCACGTTCGGCATCCAAACCCTCGCCCTCAAAAAACTCCAACAAGCCCGCGCCGCCATCACCCAGATCACACCGCAACTCCCACAAGATAAATGGCTTACAGTCCATCAAACCGTCCTCAACTCCACCTCCCAGTTGGACTTCACAAAGCTTATCAAAATACTCACCGCCCCCAACCAGCCCGACATCGTCCAGGAAATCCAGGCCATCGAAGCCAAACTCGATCAATCCCTCCTCGATGCCATCATCGCCGCTGGCCTCGATAACACCCGCCTCATCCGCTTCAAAGGCCTCATGAACCAGTATAAATCTGAAGAAGCCGCCACCAAGGACGCCCAGGCCACCACCTATAAAATCACCGTCGAACTCCCCGGTGAATCCGTCGGCTCAAATGCCTCCCAATCCAATGCCAACACCTTCACCTGGGAATTCAAAGGCAATGCCTTCTGCGACCGTGAGTTGGAACTCCTTGCCACAACAAAAGTAAAGTAAATCCCCCTCATGACCTCTCCCGCCTCCACCTTCGAACCCTTTCGCCCAGCCGTGTACAGCTGGGCGCTCAAGGTGGTCGCCCGCCATGAAGACGCACTCGACATCTCCCAGGATGTCTGCCTCAAATGGCTCACCCGCTCCGAATCCCAGCGCCTCTCAAACCCCCGCGCCTGGCTCCGCACCGTCACTATCAACTGCGCCCTCGACATCCTCCGCGCCCGCAAATCCCACCCGACAGCAACCCACAACCTCGACACCCTCAACGACAAACAACCCGGCCCCACAACGCTTCTCGCCCATGATGAGCTGCATGCCAAAGTTCAAATCGCATTGGCCACACTCACTGAAAACCAGCGATCAGTTCTTGTCGCCAAGGTTTTCGATGGCGAGACATTCGCCCAGATCGCCCAAGACCTTGGTCTGGCCATCCCCACCGTTAAAACCCATTACCTTCGCGCACTCGCGGCAATGGAGCCCCAACTGCGCAATGCCCGATAAATCAAAGCGAGCCTCCCATGCCCACCCTACATCCCACTCCCGATCCCCTCGACAATCTTGACCCCGCCCAGGAACAACTGGCCGATTACCTCGCCGGCGAAATGACCCCGGACCAGTCCCGCGCCTTCGAGGCCCGCATGGAAACCGACCCTGTCCTGGCACACCAGGCCCAATCCCTCAAGCAAACCCTCATCGCACTTGATACTGGCCTTCAACTCCGTTCCGCAGCGCCCCAGCGCTCAGTTTCCGCTATCGCCCGCATCGGCTGGGCCATCATCCGTTACGCCGCCGTCGCCGCCGTCGCATTCATCATCGGCGCAAGTCTGTCTTCACAGCTCCGGCCGATCCCCCCCACCCTCAGCTCAAGCACGCTGGTTGAAAACGCCACACCCCAAACTCCCTCCCCTGAACAACTCGCGGAACTCAACGTCGATTCCGGCCTCGCCCAAACCGTTCTCCGCATCATGCAATAACACCAGCCGACCATCCCTCACGTAGCCCGGCAAAGGCTATTCTTGTCCGCCTTCGTGTCCTGGTGTCTTAGTCGTAATCGATCTACCCCAATCTCACCCAAGCACGAACCTGCTCATCCCGCCGGAAGCATCGACTTGATCCACGCCGCCATGCCCGAAGGATTGCGCGTCTGGATTAGCACCCGACCAGGCCCCTTGAACCGGCAAACCAGCCCTTCACCGGATGTCATCGATGAAATCCAGCCGGCTTTGGCCGCTTTCTCCATCGTGTAGCTCATCGTCTCAGGCCACGCCACCAGGTGGGCGTTGTCGATGATGAACTCTTCGCCCGCCGCCAGGTCGATGGGATGAATCGCGCCGTACGTGCTGACGAAAAGCGTGCCTGTGCCGGACACTTTCACAATGAAAAAGCCTTCGCCCGAAAAGAGGCCCTTGGTCAGGTTCTGCATCTTCGTGGAGACTTCCAACCCTGAAGAACCGGCCAGAAAGCCGTTTTTCTGCAGGAAGTAAGTCGTCCTGCCATCCATGGGGATCGCTGCAATCTCACCGGGAATGCTGTGCGCAAACATCACCTGGCCCGGTCCGCGCGATGCCGTGAGCGTCTGGAAAAAAAACGTCTCGCCCGCCAGCATGCGCCCAAGTCCCTTTAAGAGCCCGCCGTCGGCCTTGCCGGCAACATCGATCGTTGGGCTCATGGCGATCATTGCACCTGACTCAGCCTTCACGGCTTCGCCCTGCGCAAGCTCAACGTGAACCATCGGAAACGCACCCTGATGGATAATCTTGTGTTGCATGGTTGACCCTTCGGAAAGTGGTGATGTGTTGCCGCCAAAAGATAGGGTTTCATGTCAATGCATGCAAATGTCGCAAACCAGCCTGAATTCTAGAGGCTTCATGGCAAAAACAGGGGGCTCTATTTGAATTAACCCGAAACCTGAAAAGAGCAAAACAATGAGCGTTTGTGGATATCTGCCAGCTGTCGTTTTGAATGCGGATTTGCAAGATTCAAAGGAGCATTTATAAAGATTAAAAGCAATCCCGAGGCATTTTCTTCATCTTTGTAAATGTGATTTCAGAATCTTGTAAATCTATGTCCCAAGCGATCTTGCAATGCACACATGGCATCTCAGATCTGGCCCTGATCCAATCCGTTTTGAACCCACGGAATCACTTCATCCAGCATCATGCTTAGTGTTGTCGTCGCCTCAAAGCCAAGCATCCGCTTGGCCTTATCCGTATTGGGGATGCGTTTTTGCACATCGTGCCCAGGCGCTTTCTCACTCACATGTTTAAACGGCTTGGCGCCTTTATGGATCTTTGTCCAAATCGCCTCCGCCAGTTCAAGCACGCTGGTCGCCACTGGGGTGGAAATGTTGAACGCCTGGTTCTTGGACGTGGGATGAACCATCGCCAGGCGGATGCCGCGTGCAAGATCCCCGCCATAGGTATAGCAGCGAACCTGATTCCCTTCCCCAAGAATGTGCAACGGGTCCTGACCCTTAAGGACCTTAAGCACAAGGTCAGGTACCACATGGCCCATCGCCGGTTTGATGTTTCCCGCGGGAATATTTTTCCCGTCCGGCAAACGCTTCTCACCGGTGCCCACGCAATTAAACGGCCTTACGATCGTGTAAGCCAGCTTGTGTTGCTCCCACGCGGCTTTCGCGAAAGACTCACATGCCAGTACTTGGAGTCCCGATGAGCTTGAAGGCGGCGGGCTTTGCTGCTCATGCCCTTCGGGGGTGGGAAACACGGTCGCATTCTCATACACCCCGCTGCCCGAAAGCAACGTGATCTTCTGCAGCTTGTGCTTGCGAAAGGCCTTGATGGCCGCATCAAAGCTTGCCCCTGCAATCCGCTGATTCTCGCAGATCAATTCGTAAGCGTGTTCATGCGAATACGTGATCCCGCCGGTTTTTCCGGCGCACGCCACAAAATGGTCGCAATCCTCCACCAGTTCAGAAAGCAGACGCGCATCTTTGCAGTCCCCTTGAACAAACCTGTAACGCGAGTGGTTCTGATAGCTCTTTTCCACGCGCCCGCATTTGGAAAAATTATCCACCCCAACAACTTCATGCCCCTGGTCAAGAAGATCCTGAATCAGGTAGCCAGCGATAAATCCCGCGGAGCCAGTGACGAAAACCTTCATGCGATTGCTTTCCAATCTGAACAAAAGGCGGAATCAAAAGGCTCCCAGTAGCTCATTCCCACTCAATCGTTGCTGGCGGCTTGCTGGAAATGTCGTACACCACTCGGTTCACGCCGCGCACTTCGTTGATGATGCGGTTGCTCACTGTCGCCAGCACATCGTAAGGAATGCGCGCCCAGTCGGCAGTCATGAAATCCTGCGTTTCCACTGCACGGATCGCAATCACCTGATCGTATGTCCGCCCGTCGCCCATCACACCCACCGCACGGATGGGCAAAAGCACGGCAAACACCTGCGAGGTCTTGCGATAAAGCCCGTTGGAGACAATTTCCTCCAACAGAATCTCATCCGCATTGCGCAAGAGATCCAGCTTCTCGCGCGTGATATCGCCCAGCACGCGCACCGCCAGGCCCGGACCCGGGAACGGGTGGCGCCAGACCATCTGTTCCGGCAGGCCGAGCACTTCGCCCAGCTTGCGCACTTCATCCTTAAACAGGCTGCGCAGCGGTTCCACAAGCTCAAAACCCAACTGTTCAGGCAACCCGCCCACGTTATGGTGGAGTTTGATATTGGCCGCGTGCCCCTTGCCGCCCGAAAGCGCCTGGCCGGACTCGATCACGTCCGGGTAAAGCGTCCCTTGAGCCAGGAAACGCGCATCGGGAATGTCCTTGGATGCCTGCTTGAATACATCGATGAAACGATGCCCGATGCGGCGGCGTTTCTCCTGCGGATCGTTGATTCCCTCAAGATCGCCCAGGAATTCCTTGGAGGCATCGATCACCCGCAGGTCGATCTTGAAGTGGTCACGGAAGGTCTGTTCGACCAGTTCCCGCTCCTTCTTACGCAGCAGGCCGTTATCCACAAAAATGCAGGTCAGCCGGTCGCCGATGGCCTTGGCCAAAAGCGCTGCCAGCACGGAGGAATCCACCCCGCCGGAGAGCCCGCAGATCACCCGTCCGGTCCCCACGCGCTCGCGGATGGACTTGACCTGGGATTCCAGAAAGTCGCTCATGCGCCAGTTGCCTGAGCAGCCACACACGCCAAACAGGAAGTTGGAGATCAGTTCCATGCCGTGCGGAGTGTGGGTCACCTCGGGGTGGAACTGCACGCCGTAAAACGCCTTGCTCACATGGCGGACAGCCGCGATGGGGCAGGTCGGTGTGGAAGCCAGCGGCACAAACTGCGCAGGCAACGCCTGCACCTGGTCACCGTGGCTGTTCCATACGCTGGTCTGCTCCGGAACGCCTGTGAAAAGCTTGTCCTGCGAAGTCACCTTCAGGCCTGTGCGGCCATATTCGCGGGCAGGTGCGCTGGCCACGGTGGCGCCCAGAAGTTGGCAGCCGATCTGCATGCCGTAGCAGATGCCCAGCACGGGCACGCCCAATTCAAACAATCGGCTGTCGCAGCGCGGGGCCCCATCTTCATAGACACTCGCGGGACCGCCCGAGAGGATGATCCCCTTGGGTTTGATCGCGGCCAATTCCTCAATGCTCGTGTCCGGAGGCAGCAGGATGCTGAACACCCCCGCCTCACGCACGCGCCGCGCAATGAGTTGAACGTATTGGGAGCCAAAATCCAGGATCGGAACAACCTGCCCGACGACCTCAGGCGGAAGACCCGACAACAAAGATTTACGGGGGGACGAAGCGGATGTGGGTGAGTTTGCCATGACCAGTTTCTTGGAAATAACGGCAAAGAATCGGCCTACCCGATTCAAGGCAAGACTATACCAGAATCCCCACAACGATGCGTGACAAGTGCAGTCTTCACCGGGAGCGCCGACGTCCCGCCGGCTCCCGATCACCTCGCTCCACCGACATGAATGAACTGCTCACCCAACCAATTCCCTCGTAAATTTGCTTTGTCTAAAAGACGCTTCATTCTTTCCCTCTCCGGCCCCGGCCTGGGTTTCTATGTGACTTGGCGCCTTCGTGATAAACGATCACTCCAATCCATTCTCTACACCTTGCACCTTCCCCAAAATTGCGCCCACAACACGGTTTCTGTATCGTATTCCCCGTTATTCCCCGAACATATTCGGGTTCACAACCTTGGCGAAACACCTCTCATGACTGACCAGAAAATCGCTTTCGGCACCGTTGGTATCGGCGGTTACGCATTGGGCATCCTCGAAATGCTCAGAAACGTCTCCAAAACCAACACACTGCTCGACGGGCCCTCACCCATCAAGCTCATCGCCGCTTCCGAAATCAACCACGAACTGCACGCCCAGAAGATCATCGACCTCCGCAACGACGGCATGCACATCTACCAGAAGCTCGAAGACTTCCTTGCCGAACCCACCCAGGCCATTTGGCTCCCACTTCCCATCGACCTCCACCGCCCTTTCACTGAAAAAGCTCTGGCCGCCGGCAAAGCCGTCATCTGTGAAAAGCCCGCCGCCGGCTCCGTTCAGGATGTCGACGCCATGATCGCCGCCCGCGACAAGTACAAGCTCCCCGTCGTCATCGGCTTCCAGGACGTCTACGACCCCACCACCCTCCCGGCCAAGCGCGCCCTCCTCTCAGGCGTCATCGGCGGCGTCATCCGCGCCAGCGTCCATGCCGTGTGGCCCCGCAATGCCGACTACTACAACCGCGCTCCCTGGGCCGGCAAATTCCAGCGCAACGGCGCCTGGGTCATGGATTCCCCCGCTTCCAACGCCCTGGCCCACTACGTCAACATCCTCCTGTTCCTCCTTGGGCGCGAGGAAAACGACTCCGCGGAAATCCGCCACGTCGAAGCCGAGCTTTACCGCGTCAACGACATCGAAAACTACGACACCATCTCCATGCGTCTCACCCTCCAGGACGGCGTGACCATGCTGGTGAACTTCACCCACGCAGGCGAAGAAGTCACCAACCCCGTCATCCGCATCCACGGCGACCGCGGCGAGCTCATCCGCACCCGCGACCACACCATCATCGTCGCAGGCGGCGACACCGAAGTCATGCCCCGCCCCCCGGCAACTGAAGGCACCCGCCGCATCCTCCAGCGTTTCTGCCAGGCGTTCAACAACCAGCCCAACCCGGAAGTCCCCCTGGCCACCCTCGAAGTCGCCCGTGCGCATGCCGTAGCCATCTGCGGCGCTTCTGAAGCGGCGCCGGTCATCACCCTGCCCCGCGATGCCTGGAACACCATCGAATACGCCAAGGCCCCCCTCCGCGTCGTCCCCGGCATCGGCGCAGCCTTTGAAGAATGCAGCCGCCGCCACAAGATGCTCCACGAAACCGGCCTCTACCGCTGGACGCAACCCGCAGGCCGCAAAGACCTCCGCGGCTATAACTTCTTCAACGGCCCCAAAAAGTAAGCCCTTCTAGGTGGCACAGCCCGCTGAGTGCCATGGTTTGAGCCGAACTCAAACCGTGTCTTGCACGCGTCACCTAAAACACTCTCAAGACTCAAACATAAAAAAACCGGACCCTCACAGGTCCGGTTTTTTTTATTGATTATTCAATCTAGTCCCGGCTCCGAGTCTTCTCTGGCAGAACCCAGAATCCAAGACCCAGAACCCACCCTCCTCAATACTTCCCCAAACCCGGCACGTCGTACGGCATGTTCCCGTTCCGGATCGACTTCGAACCCAGCACACCCGTCGCCACCGCCTGCCGCGCGTCCCAGGGTGTCGCGCCGCAGCGCTTGCCCGTACGCACAAAGTTCAGGAAGTCCTTGATGATCAGCGGATCCGCCCCGCCATGCCCGCCTTCAGCCTTCTGGATCACAATCTCTTCACCCTTATTGAATCCTGAAGTCCGCTGGTCCCAAACGTGAATGATCGAAGTGTGGTGGTCCGACGAATGGTCGCCCCAGTTTTCGATGCGTCCCGCATCGCCGATCACCGTGTAGTTGCGCCAGCCGTCAGGCGTGTAGTGGCACTGCTGGTAAGAAGCCTGCACGCCGTTCTCAAGCTGCATCAGGATCATACTGTGGTCTTCCACATCGATCTTCGGGCTCAGCTTGGTCTGCTTAGCAGGCGGCCAGTTGGCGCGCACAAAACTCGGGTCTCCCCGCTCGCCCTCACCCCGCCGGTCGCTCACCTTGTTGTAAATGCTCAGCTTGCCCATGCCCACCACGCGGCTTGTGTGCGAGCCCGCCAGATAATGGATCACGTCAATGTCATGCGCACCCTTTTGCAACAGCAGACCCGTCGTGTACTTCTGCTCCGAGTGCCAATCCTTAAAGTAAGCGTCCCCGCCGTAGTCGATAAAGTGCCGGCACCAGATCGCCTCCACATTCCCGATCCGCCCCGACTCAACAATCTCTTTCATCTTCTGGATCACCGGGAAAAAGCGCATGTTGTGCCCAAGGTACACCTTGTTCTCATACGCCAGCATCCGGTCGCACCCTTCGATGGTGATCGCCATCGGCTTCTCGCAATAAATCGCCGCGCCGGTCTTAAGCGCCGCCAGCGCGTGCTCCTCATGCAGAAAGTCCGGCGAGGTCACAAACACCGCGTCGTACTTGTCCGCCGCCAGCAACTCTTTGTAATCGCTGTAGCACGCAATCCCCGGATAATCCTTCGCGTACTTTTCCCGCACTGCCTGATTGGGATCGCAGATGGCGACCAGCTTGCTTCCCTCTTCCGGTCGATGTGCATTGATGCAGATCCGACCACGACCACCCGACCCGATACTCGCAACTTTAAGCACGTGGAACTCCATGAATGATGTGTGAGCCCAATATGATATTTCAACCCGACAAATAATTCCAAACACCTACGCCCCAAACGCGGCGAATGGCATTTCTCCCCTCACCGCCCCGCCACATCAATCTCCACATCCGTCACCCGCGCGCTCCCTCCATTCTCCAACTGAATCGAAACAAGGTTCGCCCCCTGCCTCAGCGCCCCCATCTCCTCTCCATCCAGCGCCACACTAAGCCAATGCGAAGCCTGCTCAGCCTGCCGGATCGCATCCCCAAACCCAGGCACCGCCAATCCGGCAACCCCCGCCTGCGCCACCGCCACCCCATTGAGCCACACGCTCAAACTCCCCACTCCCTTTCCCGGCGGCGGCACATCCCGCAATCCCACCGCCACTTTCACCGCCCGTCCCGCAAGCTCCACCGGCGGCAGTCCCACATAAACATTCACATCCAGCCGCCCGCCCGGCCCCAGCTTCGCCGGCAGCGCCTTCTTGTACTCGTACGTGTCCTCATGGTCCTGCCACGCCGCTTTGGCCACCGTAAAGGTCAATCGCTCCGCCGCCTGCCCAGTGATGTCCCCCAGTTTCCGCACCGCCGCGTGCGTCTCACCCGGCGTCCCCTCCCCACGCCAGCGCGGCCAATGCTGGCAATTAAACAAATACAACCCCTCAGCCCCCTTCACTCTCGCATTGATCGCAATCGCTCGAAGCTGCCCCAGCGTCAAATCCCGCGTCGACTCCAGCTTCCCATCCACCCCCGCCTCCCACCGATACCCCACGCGCGGCAAAACCCCCGGATAAACCAGCACACCCGTCCCCCGCAGCGCATCCTGAAACCCATCCACGCGCGGCTCAAACTCCGCCGTCATCATCAATGCCGGCGAAATCAAATCCACCAGCCCTTCCTGCCCCCACTTTTGAATCTCCAGTCCCGACCATGCGCAATTTTCAATCGCCGGCGGCACCCGCCCAAACAGCGCATACCGCACGCCCCGCCGCGCCCCTTCCTGGTCTAGCATCGCCCGTAAATCCCGCATCAACCCCGTCATCAAGTGCGCCCGGTCCTGCACCGTCCCCGGCGGGAAAAACAATTGAAACCGTCCAAAATCAAGCTCGAACCCCGCCATCACATCCCCATACCGCTCGATGATCTCCCGCGCCTGCGCCAAACGATGCCCCCGCACCTTCGCATGCGAAAAATCCAGCAAGTTCGCATATTGCGCCTTCCCCTTGATCGGCGACACCCCCAGCGTCATCTCCGGATTCTCCAGGATGAATTTCCCCGTCAGCGGATACTCCGACACCGGCGCGGCAAACGCAAAATGCGCATCGTTCATCCGCAGCGCCGGCACGAATTTCATCCCGCTCTCACGGCATGCCGCGCCCACCGTCGCCAGCGCATCGCTCCCCGCATCCTGGTTCGCCTTGTTGCGCTTGATCCGCTCATCCCACCCCGGCCGCGTGTCATACGCCGACGCCCGCCAACCCCAGTTCACCCCCACTTTTGTGGGATACAGCATCACCTCCGACCCCGCCGTCGCGCTGTACACCAGCGTCTTCACCCCCGCATCCGCATACCGCAGCATCTCCGCCCGCAGCGCCCGCTTGGACTCCTCCACATCAAAGCTCGTAAACGCATCGTCCCCATCCACATTCATCACCAGCCCGACTTCCCGTGCCGTCGGCTTCTCCCCATAAACCTGCACTCCCTGTTTATTCCCCGCTGCTGTAAATCCTGGTGTGGACGCGTTCATAAAAAACTCCTATGTAGATTTCTCAGCCTGTCCAGCGAAACCTGAAAACCTGATCAAAAAACCAACCCGTACACACATTCTCCTTCCCCTAACTCCACCGGGCAAACTCCCCGCCCGTCGCCTCACTTGATTATTCCGCCCAGCAAAACGAATTGTCATTGCATAAACATCCCATCCTCTTCACTCAGTCCCAAAAGTGAAAATCTCATGAACCCGGCTCAATGACCCAACGTATGTAAAGCAGACAACCGGGAAGTTGCCTCGCATCCGCGCCTTCCATTTCGGGAGGAATCCGTGGGTAAGTAGTTTCGGGCGGCCTCGCTTCGCAAGCCTCAACACCATCGGAACCCCACGCGGCCCACGTCGGCCGTCACATGACCCCTTGAGCCAAGGGGACGTTTTACCGTTCATTCGTTTGTGAACATCCACCGTTTTTGCAAGGAAGAGAGACCATGCAACACCTCATGTTCCGCTGTCGCACGCGCGCATTCAGCCAGATCGACGCCCTCATGCTCACAGGCGTCGCCGCCGGCGTTTTAATCTTTCTGTTCTTCCTCCTCGCCCCAGCCCTCGGCCGAAATCGAGGCCACAGCAATTTCATGAAAAACTCCTCTCAACTCCGCGGCATCCATCAATCCATGGTCATCTTCGCCCAGAACAACAACACCTACCTCCCCGGCTTCGACACTTCAGGCAACATCCTCCCCTCCAACTCCAAGGAATTCTCCCTCGTCCCCGGCAACGCCCTCACCGGCGCTTCCATGGCCGCCCGCTATTACATCCTGCTTAACGGCTCATTCGTCGCCGGCGACCTTCTTATCAACCCGCAGGATGTCCTCTCCAAATGGTCCTCCTCCGCTTTCATGCCCACCACCGACCAATTCTCCTACGCCGCGCTCCGCATCGGCATGGGCCTGCAATCCACCGACATCGGCCGCCACACCGCCCGCGCCGCCGAATGGCGCGATAACGCCAACTCCCAGGCCATCCTCATCTCCGACCGCAACACCGCCTCCACAGCCACCTCAAACGCCGTGCGCTCCGTCTGGTCCACCTCAACCGGCACCGCAGCGGACTGGAAAGGCACCGTCCTCTGGGGCGACAACCACGCCGAATTTCTAAACGCCACCAACGCCCGCCTCGGCACCCTCTCCCTCAACACCAAATATGGCGGCACCATCAACTCCGACGACTTCCTCTTCGGTGAATCCCCCGCCCCCGGCAAAGCCGCCACCGCCTCCGCCATGTTCGGCTACACCTCTCAGAATTTCTAACTCCCATGCACACCTCACTCAAACATCCCCGCGCCTTCTCCCGCATCGACGCCACTGTGCTCATCTGCATCGTGACGGCTGTCGCAGGGATTCTCTACTTTCTCACCCCCAGCCTCAGTAACGACCGCCGCCCGGCTACCTACTTCCGCAACAGTTCTCAAATGCGCGGAATCCACCAATCCATGGTCATCTTCGCACAAGACAACAACACCTATCTTCCCGGCTTGGACAACATCGGCGTTCCCCTCGCCTCCAATTTCCTTCTTTTCTCTCGAACTTATGGGAACACCCTCTCCGGGACCGCCATGTCCACCCGTTACTACATCCTTCTAAACGGCTCATACATCATGGGCGACCTCCTTATCAACCCAAACGAATCTCTGTCCAAATGGTCCAACTCCACCTCCTTCCCCGCCACCGGTCAATTCTCCTACTCCCTCCTCCGAATCGGTGATTCCTCCAACGCTACAACCTTCGGAAACCAATATCACCGCGCCGCCGAATGGCGCGATAGCGCAAACTCCCAGGCCATCCTTATCTCCGACCGTAACACCGCCTCGGCTCCCACCAGCGACAAAGTCCGCTCCGTCTGGTCCACCTCCCCCGGCACCGCCGCGGACTGGAAAGGCACCGTCCTCTGGGGCGACAACCACACCGAATTTTTAAGCGCCACCAACGCCCGCCTCGCCACTCTCTCTCTCACCACCAAATACGGCTCAACCATCAACTCCGACGACTTCCTCTTCTCCTCCGACGCATCCCCCGGCAAATCCGCCACCGCCTCCGCCATGTTCGGCTACACCTCCCAGGACTTTTAATCATGCCCCCCTGGCTCGCCAAAATCTTCTGCGCCCGCACCCTCCACCTGCTCACCCTCGTAGCAGTCCTGGCCGCATTGATCACCTCGCTTTGCTCCATCCAGCGCAGCCAAACAGGCGGCTGGCCCAAAATCCACATCTGGCCTTTTTCTTCCGCTCCCCCCCGAATGATGAACGGCAACGGCATCCGCGGCATATATCAATCCCCAGCCGTCTTCGCCCAAAACAACAACACCTACTTCCCCGCCCTCAACAATGCCGGCCAACCCCTCACCCAACCCGCTTCTCAACCCGCCACTGCTCCCGCCACCACCCAGCCCGCCACCCCTCCATGGAAATCCCAAATAGGCTGGGATTCCCCCCACCCCACCACGCTCACCCCCGAAAACGCCCGAAAGGGCCATCTGATGCTTAACGATAAATATAGACCTGTCATCAAAAGCGATGACTTTCTTTTCTCCTCCACCCAGCCCACGACTCAACCCGCCAAAACCTCCACCCCCTCCGCCCAGTTCGGCCATACCACTCAAAACTTCTAACCCCACATCCGGAACCACTTCATGCCCATCTCAAAACGCATTCTCATCCCTCTGGCAATCCTCTTCATCCTCGCCGCATCCGCCTTCGCATGGATGGCTTACAGGGCTAACGAAAAGGAAAAAGAAAAAGCCAAACAGGCGCGTGGCATCCATCAAAACGGCCCCATCTATGTTCAAAACAACAACACCTACCTCCCCGGCCTGAATTCAACTGGCCAGCCCACCACCCAGCCGGCCGCCACTCAACCCCAACCAAGAGACTCCTGGAATTCCCCCCAGCCCGCCGCGCCAACCTCTGCGCCAGCCACATGGCCGTCAACTGCCCCCCACCACCAATAACGCCTCCATCAATTCCGACGACTTTCTTTTTTCCAGCTCACACGTCCAACCCGCGACCCAACCCGCAAACTTCCCCGTCAGCGGCTACACCGGCTCGAACTTCTAACCCATGCACTCGCCGCCACCACTCAAACCTCCTCAAGCCAAACGCCGTCGGCTTCCCGTCATCCTGATTCTGGCTGTCATTCTCTACACGCTACTTGGATCGATCGAAATCTCTTCCAGAGGCACCCAAATCGTCATTCGCATCTGGCCTAGCAGCTTTCAGCGCACCAGCTACAACCCCTACCCCGTCCCTGAAAACCCCACTCTCACCAATCCCTACGGCAGCAATCCCGACGGGGAATCCTTGCCCATCCTCCCCGCCACTCAACCCACGCAAACACAGCCGGAAGCCACATCCCATCCACCCGCAAACGCCATCAAGGACATCTAACCCATGCTCACCTGGCTTGCCAGAATCTCCCGCCTCCGCACGCTCAAGGCACTCATCCTCCTTGCTGTGCTTACGCTGGCGTCCATCTATTTCTGCACCATCAAGCACAGTTCCGAAGGCGCCTGGCTCAAAATCCGCATCTGGCCCTTCTCCCGCCCCGATCAAATGAAAAACGGCTCCACCGTCCGCGGCATCCATCAGACCATGACCATCTTCGCCCAGAACAACAACACCTACCTTCCCGGCCTGGATCAAAAAAGCCAGCCTCACACCCAACCGGCCGCCACTCAACCACAGCCGGAAAATTCCTGGAAATCCCCCAGGCCCTCCACGGCAGTCTCCGCACCAGACACCTGACCGTTGAATGCCCCACCAAACAACCACGCCTCCATCAATTCCAACGACTTCCCTCTCTCCTGCCCACAACCCCAACCCGCCACCCAGTCCCACACCAACACCATGAATCCCAAAGCTCCCACTATCATCGCCCTCGCACTCATCGCCTTCCTCGTTGCCGTCGTCGGAGGGTATATGGCTTTCACCAAGTATTCACGGCGCAGCAATCAAATGCGCGAAAGCAGCAAAATCCGCGGCATCCATCAGAACCTCAAACTCTCCGCCGCCGAACTCACCGCCCTCACACAACCATCCAACCTTCAGCCCGCAACCCAACCCACGACCAAACCCGCGATCCAACCTGCCACCGCGCCCTCTTCCAGCGCGGTCCGTAGCGTCTGGTCCACATCTTCCGGCAACGCCGCCGACTGGAAAAGCCAGATTCTCAATGGTGAAAATAACCGCCTCGGCACCCTCTCCCTCAACACCAAGTACGGCTCCACCATCAACTCCAACGACTCCATCTTTCCCACAACCCAGCCTGCTACCCAGCCCACCTCCACTCTGCCCGCCAATCCTTCCGCCATGTTCGGCGACACCTCCGAAAACCACTGACATTCCACGCCGCTCTGCACCGGGAGCGCCGGCGTCCCGCCGGCTCCCAATCGCCCCACTCCCCCGACATAAGTGAACTGCTGACCCACCACCCATCAAACGCCAACTCTTCACCCAGGACCCAAGACCCATCTTTCCCCCCTCCCCTGCCAATCCGTGATATATTGCCCGCCTGTCCAGGCCGGGGCGCTCTCTCAACCAACCCAAACTCAATACCCCCGGCAAGGCCCACCAGGCCTTTCTATTCCATTCACCCGGGCGGCGTAAAAAAAACCTTGCCCACTCCAAAGGACCCTTCATGATCCCTCCCCATCTCCTGCGCACCCAAAACCCTTCCATGCCCCGCGCCATCAGCCAGCAGAACCTCATCATCATCATCGCCTGCGTCGCTGGCGGTCTCTTTGTTATGTGCATCGGCTGCGCGCTTCTCATCGGCATCCTGCTCCCCGCGCTCGGCGCCGCACGCCGTACTGCCAATCAGATGAAAAACTCCTCTCAAACCCGCGGCATACACCAATCCATGGTCATCTACGCCCAAAACAACAACGCACACCTCCCCGGCTTGGATAGCACCGGAGCCATCCTCTTTCCCAACAGCAAAGAGTTCTCCGCCGTCTCCGGCAACACCTATGCCGGCGGATCCATGTCCGCACGTTATTACATCCTCCTGAACGGCTCCTTCGTCGCAGGTGACCTCCTCATCAACCCTCAGGACGTCCTCGCCAAGTGGAGCAACTCCACCCAGATGCCCACCCCTGATCAGTTCTCCTACTCACTCCTGCGCATCGCCGACAGCCCCAAAGGCACCACACTCGGCAACCAGGATGCCCGCGCGGAAGAATGGGCTGACAACGCAAATTCCCAGGCCATCCTGATCGTTGATCGCAACAGCGCCTCTTCCAATGACTCTTCCGCCGTCCGCTCCGTCTGGTCCACCAGTTCCGGTTTCGGTGCCGACTGGAAAGGCACCGTCCTCTGGGGTGACAACCATGCCGAATTCTTAAACGCCACCAACGCCAGACTCGGCCCCCTCAGCCTCACCACCAGATTTGGCAAAACCGTCAACTCCGACGACTTCCTCTTCAATGAAAAAGGCACCGCCGGCAAGGACGCCAAAGCCTCCACCATGTTCGGCAATATCCAGGACAACCACTAAACCGACACGGTCCCGCCACTTCTAACCCGAACCTATCCCCCCACGCATCAATGAAAAGAGGTCCGGAGCCCAAAGCTCCGGACCTCTTTCTTTTCTAAAATCTTCGTCTTCAACCCTGGACCCTGGACCCGAGACTCTGGATTCTGGACCCGAGACTCGGGACTCGGGACTCGGGACCCGGGACTCGGGACCCCACCGCGCCGCGCGTTGGATTACCAGAAGATGTACCGCAGGAACGCCTTCTTCCCGGGCTCCGGCAGTTTGTCCACGTCGGGCACCAGATAGCGGTTTTCCTCCACGTCGATCAGTACCTTGCCGTTGTCGCCGTAGTCGTGCGCATTGTCATGCGACCAGTAGACGATGAACTCGCGGTCTCCAAGGTCCGTCTTGGCGTTGAAAAACAGGTAGTTGTGCTCATGGCGGATCGACACCACCTCGTTGATTGTGTGGATGTGGTACCGCCGCGCCAGGGATTCACGGATCAGCGTCTGTGCCTCCACCGGCCACTGGGACAAGTCACGGATCAGCCCGATCTCTTGCTCGCGGTTCTCGGAGTTGAACCACCGCAGGCTGATATACCTCTCCGGATGGCGCACCGGCATGCAGCGCAATGCGAACACGCCGTTGTAGATACGTTCGTTTTGCACCGTGCAATGCAGCGCGTTGTTGTTTCCAAGATGGATCTTCACAAAATCCGGATTCAGCCAGCGCGGCTTGTGCCCGGTGATCGGCGTCAGCCCCGTCACGGCGTCCGGCGTCAATTCCGGCGGCAACCCATCCCGCCCGGGCTTCTTTTCTGACTCGGTCTTTTCCTTCTCCTGTTTCTCCTGCGCCACCAGTGAATCGATTCCGTCGCCTTGCTGCGCCGAGCCTTGGATCTTCACCAGCTTCGCGTACTTCTTATCCAGCTTCATAAGCTCCGCATGCGAGCCCATTTCCGCCAGTTTCCCATCGTCGATCACCATGATCTTGTCGCAGTTGCGCAGAGTCGAAAGCCGATGTGCAATGATGATGCTCGTGCGTCCTTTCACTAGTTCCGCCAGCGCCTGCTGGATCGCCAGTTCTGATTCGGAGTCAATCGCGCTCGTCGCCTCATCCAGAATCAAAATGCTCGGCTCGCACAAAAGCGCACGCGCAATTGAAAGCCGCTGGCGTTCACCGCCGGAGAGCCCCGCCCCGCGCTCGCCCACCCACGTGTCGTAGCCTTGCACCTGCTTGAGGATGAAATCATGCGCATTGCCGGCCCGGGCCGCCGTGATCCCTTCTTCAATCGTCGAACCGCTTCGCCCGTAAACCAGGTTCTCCCACAGCGTTCCCTTAAACAGGAACGGCTCTTGAAGCACCACGCCCACATGGCTCCGCAGATCGCTCTTTTTGATCTGCCGGATCTCATGCCCATCGATCAGGATCGTTCCGTCGTCGATGTCGTAGAAGCGTGAAATCAGGTTGATGATCGTCGTCTTGCCGGAGCCGGATCGCCCCACCACGCCGATCATTTGCCCGGCCTTGATCTCAAAGCTCACGCCTTTCAAGATCGGGTTCTGGCGCGAATAGCCGAACACCACGTTCTTGAACTCGATGTCCCCCCTCACCTTCGGCATCTCCACCGCGTTCTTCGCATTGGGGATGGTCACAGGGGTATCCAGCACTTCAAAAATCCGCTGCATCTGTGTGGCAAACTGCGTCAGCCACGTCGTTAAGTTCGTCAGTTGCGCCAGCGGTCCGTAAAACAAGCCCAGGTAGCTGAAAAACGCGATCAGCGTACCGAGAGTCAGCCGATCGCCCAGCACTTCTTTGCCGCCCACATACCACACGATCCAGCCGCCCGCGCCGAACACCACCGCCACGATCGGGCCAAACGTCGCGTTGGCGCTGTCCACCATCACGCGAGAATCGCGCAGCTTAACGCTCGACGCTTGGAACCGGTCGAATTCCCGGTCTTCCTGCGCAAACGCCTTGATCACGCGGATGCCGGAAAACAACCCGTTAAGCATCCCCGCCTGCTTGTTGGAGCGGTCCCAGAACCGTTCATAGTTCGGGTAGACATACTGCCAGAACAGGTATGTCAAAAGCATGATCAGCGGCGCGGGTGCCATCGTCCAGAGGAACAATGTCGGCTCCAGGCTGAACATGAACACCGCCGCCAGCACCACCATTAAGAGCTGCA